>JAAYPT010000082.1 GCA_012519695.1 Clostridiales bacterium
ATGGGCGCTTGAGGGTTTATTTGTATTGTCCAAAACCATAGCAAAATATATCAAATATAAAAACAGCTCCAAAGCCAGTAAGGGGGCGTGATTCAAAGAATCACACCCCAACACTTGACATAGAGCCTATTTTTCGACACTTTTCATCGTTTTTTAGTAAAAAGCACAATAAGAAAGACGGATTTTTATTCCGCCTTTCTTAAAATTATTATCACTTATCTTATACTGGATATGCCTGATTCTCCTTGTCAGCAAGAGTTGCATCTACTTTCGTTTGCTGTGCCTGTCGATATTTAAAGAACTCCGTAGCTACCTGCGGGAATAATGCGTATGACAATACATCTTCATCCTGCTGTTTCCACTGCTTCATTTCTTCTTCGATTTTAGCAAGTTCCGGTTCTAATAAATCTGCCGGTCGACAAGTAATTGCATTTTTCTTTTCTTCACCCAACACCTTATCTACAATCTCCGGATTAAATGGTTTTACCGTCTGTCCATATTTACCAAGCAGCACATCTTTTGTTTCTTTTGTTGCTACTTTATAGCGTTCTCCCATCAGTACATTAAACACTGCCTGAGTTCCTACAATCTGGCTGGATGGAGTTACCAATGGCGGTTCTCCCAAGTCTTTTCTTACGCGTGGTACTTCTGCTAACACCTCTTCAAATTTATCTTCCTTGCCCTGCTCTTTTAACTGGGAAAGCAAGTTGGATAACATACCACCCGGTACCTGATATAATAATGTCTTGATATTTACACCTAACACTTTGGGATTCATCAAACCGTTTTCCAAGCACTCTTCGCGCATTGGTCTGAAATAGTCTGCAATTTCTGCAAGCTTTGTCTGATCCAATCCGGTATCGTACTCTGTTCCCTTGAACGCTTCTACCATAACTTCTGTTGCCGGCTGGCTGGTTCCAAGAGCAAACGGAGACATTGCGGTGTCTATAATATCACATCCAGCTTCTACAGCCTTCATGTAAGTCATAGATGCCACACCACTTGTATAATGTGTATGAAGCTCAATCGGTAAACTGGTAGATGCTTTTAAAGCTCGAATTAATTCATCTGCCTTTTGTGGCACCAGTAACCCTGCCATATCCTTGATACACAAGGAATCTGCTCCCATATCTTCTACTCGTTTTGCCATGTCCATCCAATAATCTAAGGTATATGCATCTCCTAAAGTATAGGATAATGCTACCTGTGCATGTCCTTTTTCTTTGTTACATGCACTTACTGCTGTCTGAAGATTACGAATATCATTCAAACAGTCAAAAATACGGATAATATCAATTCCGTTTGCAATAGATTTCTGCACAAAATATTCTACTACATCATCTGCATATGGACGATATCCTAAAATGTTCTGTCCACGGAATAACATCTGTAACTTTGTTTTTTTAAATCCATCTCTCAGTTTTCTCAATCTATCCCATGGGTCTTCCTTTAAGAAACGAAGGCATGCATCAAAAGTTGCGCCTCCCCAGCATTCTACTGCATGATAACCTATATCGTCCATTTTATCTACAATCGGTAACATTTGTTCTGTTGTCATACGAGTTGCAATCAGAGACTGATGTGCATCACGCAGTACTGTTTCGGTAATTTTTACCGGTTTTTTTATCTGTTCAGCCATTTTCTTACCTCTCATTCCGCCTTACGACTTCAAACTGTTTTATATTCCAAAGATTGCCATAAATACACCGGCTGCCACGGCAGTACCGATAACACCTGCAACATTTGGTCCCATTGCATGCATAAGTAAAAAGTTAGTCGGGTCTTCTTCAGCTCCTACCTTCTGTGATACACGAGCCGCCATTGGTACCGCAGATACTCCCGCAGAACCGATCAAAGGATTGATTTTTCCATGCGTAAGCTTGCATAACAACTTTCCAAACAATACTCCTGCGGCTGTACCAAACATAAATGCTACTAATCCAAGGAATACAATTTTTAATGTAGTAATATTTAAAAATGCCTCTGCGCTGGTGGTTGCACCAACAGAAGTTCCCAGTAAAATAACTACAATGTACATCAACGCATTTGATGCTGTTTCAGACAACTGACGAACTACACCACACTCACGGAACAAGTTTCCTAACATCAACATTCCTACTAATGGTGCTGTTGTTGGTAACAATAAGCAAACAATTGCTGTTACAATAATTGGAAATAATATTTTTTCTAATTTTGAAACAGGACGCAAGTTTTCCATTTTGATTGCACGTTCCTGTTTGGTTGTAAATAACTTCATAATCGGTGGCTGTATAATAGGTACCAGCGCCATGTACGAATATGCCGCTACCGCTATCGGTCCTAACAGACCTGTCTGTCCAAGTTTTCCTGCTAAGAAGATAGATGTCGGACCATCTGCTCCTCCGATAATGGATACAGCTGCTGCGGCTTTATCATTAAATCCTAACAATATTGCCAGGAAATATGCGCCGAAAATGCCGAACTGGGCTGCTGCTCCAAGTAAAAAGCTGATTGGATTTGCAATCAATGGTCCAAAGTCCGTCATCGCTCCTACACCAAGGAAAATCAATGATGGAAGTATCGACCATTCATCCAGGGAATAAAAATAATAAAGTAACCCACCTACACCGTTGCTGGATTCTTCCGGAGAAACAATAATATCCGGATAAATATTTACCAACAACATACCAAACGCAATTGGAACCAACAGCAAAGGTTCAAACCCTTTCTTAATTGCCAGAAAGAGAAAGATAAACGCTACTAAAATCATAACATAGTTTCCCCACGTCAGATTAAAGAATGCTGTTTGATGCAGGAGGTTTAATAATGTTTCTCCTACGTAACTCATATTTTGCCCTCCTGATTATTTATTCATTGTTGCCAATAATGCACCTGCTTCTACTGCCTGTCCTACAGTCACATCAATACTTGCTACTGTACCGTCTTCCGGTGCAACAACTGGTGTTTCCATCTTCATAACTTCCAATACCAAAATGGTATCACCACGTTTTACTGCATCTCCCGGCTTACTATCTACACTAAATACTTTTCCTGCTGCTCCTGCATCAATTTTAATGCTACCTGCACCGCCCGCTGCTTTTGGAGTTGCCGGTGCTACTGGAGCTGTTCTTTTTGGTGCTGCTGTTCCCTGAGATGCTCCGGTTTCTTCCACTGTAACATCATAAACATTTCCATTCACGGTAATTGTATAACTCTTCATTTTAATTTCCTCCTGAATATCAAGTAAAATTTTCTTTACTATTTAAAATCTTCTCTTAATGGAACGCACCACAAAATCGTCTGTGGAAGTTCCTGTAGATGCTGCAATTGCCGCTGCAATTACTGCTACCAGTTCCAAATCATCCGTTGCCGTAACAGCCGGAATTTCCTGTACATTCTCATCTGTTGCAGAAACGATTGCTTTTTCATTCTTTTTCTTCTTTTGTTCCAAATATGGGAATATTTTAAAACCATAAATAATCAAGCTGATTAAAATCAGAACTGTAAATACAACTCCCATTCCCATTAACGTATTCAGTCCTGCATTTGCCATTTTTTCGCCTAATGTCTGCACCGGATCAACCGTAACATCATCCAATTCCATATTGTAATATGTGAAAACAAAGGTTAAAATGACAGATCGTTCTTTAAATACAATTTCCTGTTCACAAGTAAGGGTCTTTCCTGACTTTGTGATAGTGAAATCTCCTAATTTCTGATATTTTCCTACATCTTCTGTCGCATCATCCCAGCGTGTTACCATATCCGTAAGCATTTTATATTGTTCATTTTCATTGCTCTTGTACTGTTCTATTTGATCATCACTCATAGCCAGTAACCCTTGTGCTGTTGACTGAACCTGTTCTTTCAACTGAGCATAACTATAACCATTATAATCTACTTTGGTCGGATCTTCTCCACACGCTGTTAAGCCAAGTACCATAAGACATAGGCTCAATATGAGCGCTATTTTCTTTTTCATATGCTTCACCTTTCTATTTTGCTATATGCTTTTTCACTGGTTCTCCAGCACCTTTTGTATAAAGCATTTCAAATGCCGCTACTGCATACTTTCTGGTATCTGCCGGAGAAATAATCAAATCTACAAGGCCTCGTCTTGCGGCTGTCTGTACAGAAGATTGTAATTCCTCATATTCTTTTGCCTTTTGTGCAACTACTTCCGCACTCTCATCTTCATACATGATTTTTGCAGCTAATGTAGCATCCATCATTCCTACCTTACTGCCTTCCCATGCATATACCAAATCTGCTCCGATAGATTTACTATTCATCATAACAGAAGCACTTCCATATGCATTTCCTACAATAATATTTACCTTAGGAACCGTGGCATTGGCAAATGCTGCTGTCATATGTGCCATTGCCTTTGCTAAATTCTTTTCTGAGCATAAACTTGCTGCAAATCCTTCCACTGCTGTAAGTGACAAGATTGGAATATCAAAAGCATCACAAAACTGTATAAATTCTGCTGCCTTATTGCATCCTCTTGCGGAAAGTACTTTATCAAAAGTTTCCTTCTTTTCACCATTTTCATCAAAAACAACACCGGCATTGGCAACAGCACCTATTGTCATTCCATTTAATCGAAGAAATCCTGTTACCATATTTTTAGCATAGTCTGCTTTTGTTTCTATAAAAAGATTATCATCTGCAATATTTGAAAGTACAAGACGTGGATCTTGAACGCAACCTTCCAGATTCTCGCAAATACGATTCAAATCGTCTGTACACTCTTCTTCTCTTCCACCACCTGCATTGTTTCCCGGAAGCATACACACAAGTTCTCGAATCTGTGTCAAAATCTCTACTTCTGTTCCTATGCCATCAATGCATCCATTATTTTCAAATTGATATTTGGCATTTGCGGTATCACATTTTTCAACACTGTTTCCCGGAAGTGCATTTGGTGAATTTACAAACATTCTTCCCTGTTCTTCCATGAACGCAAAATCACTTAATGCCGGTACAACTGCCAATCCTCCACCACAATTACCGAATATTGCCGAAATCTGCGGAACTACGCCACTTGCCTGCACTTGTTTCGCATAAATCTCACCAAATCCATTTAACGCATCTACGGATTCCTGTAATCGCATACCTGCACAATCAATCAATCCAATAACCGGTGCACCCATTTTCATCGCCATATCATAGATAGCTGCGACTTTTTTACTGTGCATTTCTCCAATTGTTCCATGTAATACGGATGCATCCTGACTATAAACGTACACCAAATTTCCATCAATCAGACCATAACCAGTAATTACTCCATCTGAAGGGGTTTGGGACTGTTGTAAATTAAAATCTGTGTTTCTTGCAGTCACCAGAGCACCGATTTCCATAAAGCTTTTCTCGTCAAGAAGACTGATAATCCTCTGTCTTGCTGAGTTTGTAGTATTGCTCATTCCTTAGACCTCCATGTGTATTTTTAATTTTTCTTACTTTTTATCCAATATAATTGTATATCTTTTGCACATATTTTTCAATAGACATTTTCTTATTTTTGTTTATTTTTTTGCCATTTTCCAGTATATTCCACTATTCATTTATACATAATTTTTTCACCATCCAGAATCTTTCCAGTAAATAATGTATGTACCATATTCCATCTACTTTTTTTACTGTTTTCTTTGCTCTTATGGCAAACTTTCCTATTTCTTTTTCGTCCAAATAATAGGTTACTGAACCAATCTTTTCTCCTGCTTGAACAGGTGCTTTTAATTTTTGGGGAATATCATATACGGTATGTATTTGCTCATCGCTTCGTTTTAACACACGCAATGTATTTTCCTCTAATTCTATTGGAACGGTTACTTGCTGATAAAGCTCATCATTTTGGGGAACCGCCTTTTGAACAACTAGTTCTGCAAACTTCTTATCACGTTCAAATACATCTTCATAATGATAGTTTTCTAATGCATAATTCATTAATTGTTTGGTATCAGACCATTTATAAGTTTTATTGTTCGGCCATCCGCAAGCCAACAGACTTACAATAAATGTTCGGTCGTCTCGTCGTAGTGCACCTACATAGCAATATCCTGCATTTCCTGTAAACCCGGTTTTTCCAGACAATGCCCCCTCCATCATTTGTAAAAATGCATTGTGATTATTGCAACTATAATTTTTCGTTCCGGCAATATTAGAAAAACTGTGATTGGGTGTTCTGGTTATCTCCAGGAATTTTTCATCTTTAATACAATAGCTCATAATTCGTGCCAAATCTGCTGCTGTTGTTCCATGGATTCCATTTTCATTCTGAGCATCCAGACCATTCGGTGTAATAAAATAGGAATCTGTACACCCCAACTCTTTCGCCTTTCTATTCATCATATCCGCAAACCCTTCTACACTTCCACCGATATGTTCTGCAATTGCAACTGCCGAATCATTATGCGATTCTAACATAAGGGAAAATAATAAGTCTTTCAAATAAAAAGCGTCTTCCGTAGTCATCCCCAAACGCACCTTGGGCATTGACGCCGCATAACTGCTTACTTTCACTTCATCATCTAAATTTCCATTTTCAATTGCCAGTATACAGGTCAGAATTTTCGTTGTACTGGCATTTGGCATGTGCGTATGCCCATCTTTTTCGTATAGGATTCTTCCACTATCTGCATCCATCAACACTGCACTTTTTGCATAAAGATTTAAGTTCGCCTGCTCTTGAGCACAAGTGGGAACAGATAAAAAATTGCACATTTGTAAGCTTAAGATAACAGATAAAAATATCAGCACATATTTCTTTTTTATCATTTTATCTTCTTTTCTGCTTTTTTCTTTTACTATATGCAAATTTTCTTTTCTATAGAACAAAGAGTCCGGGCAGTGTCGTTTACGACTAATTTCTTCTCCGCGAGATGCGTATCCTTAGCGGAGCGTTTTTATGCAATAGGACGTAATTTCCTATTGCATAAAAAACGTCTCTTACACGCATTGTATAAGAGACATTCTACTATCATGTTTTTAAGAATTTTTAACAAAAGTTGATAATTCATTTGCCCAGGAAACAATATCCTCTAAAGTTGAGATAATTTTATCTGTCTCTGTTGCCTGTGCTGTTGCAACTTCCGTTGCCTGTGTTACTTCATCTGTTACTTTTTTTATCGCTTCAAAGATATCTGTAAGAGATGTATCTATTTCCTTCGCAGAGCTTCCACTAACCTGTGCTAATTTTCCCATTTCATTTGCTACTACCGCGAATCCTCTTCCGGCTTCTCCTGCTCGCGCTGCTTCAATAGAAGCATTTAATGCAAGAATATTAGAACGTGATGCATTTCCCTGAATAGCACTTACTAACTTAGATGCTTTGTCTGCCTGATCTCTTACCATCTCAGATGTTGTATGTATATTACTCAGTTTTTCTGATAAATCAGTAGCACCCTGAGCTATTTCTTCTATGCTCTGTAATGACTCAATCAGATTAGAATCCAAAGAATCGGTCAATGCACCAACGCGAACTTTTTCTTTCGTAGAAACAAGGCTTGTCAATAATCCAACTACTTGTCCATCCTCGTAAATTGGAATCAGTTTTCCTCTTACCGGTATTCCAAATATTTCTTCCGGTGCCTCTTCTTCTGTTGCACTTCCATTTGCCATCGCATTGAGAACAAACTCATGTTTTGGGTTGGATGCGATCAATGTTTCTCCTACCTGTACAAAATCAATTTGAAATCCATCTGCCTTCCATACCCCAAGAACCTCTGTTCTGCTAAATAATGCAAGATGCATATCATTTGTTGCCAACTGACGAAACAATGGCATTGTTTCCTTTAATTCCTCCAAAATTCTGCTTTCAGTTCCCATTTATGAATTCCTCCTTCGTTTATCCGCTATGTAAATATCTTATGTGGCGGCAATATACTTCTATGATATTTTATACATCAAGTTTTAAATGCATTTCTTCTTCTGCCTGTTGCTTAAATTCCTCTACCTGTTCTGCATTTAACACTGGAAGTTCCTCTAATGACTGTACTCCAAAACTTCGTAAAAATTCTTCTGTTGTTCCGAAGAGTAACGGTCTTCCCGGTGCATCTAATCTTCCAAGTTCACATACCAAGTTATATTCTACTAACTTATTTACTGCATGGTCACAAGAAACACCTCGTATTTTTTCAATTTCCAATTTTGTAATTGGCTGTTTGTAAGCAATAATAGACAATGTCTCCAAGAGAACATCCGTCAGCACATGCCGTTTCGGTTGCTTGGCAATCTTGATTAAATACTCATACATTTCCTTTCTGGTACACATTTGAAACGCATCTTCTATCTCGATAATCTGAATACCACGATTCTCTTTTTCATACTTCTCCATCATGCCATAAATAATTTTTTTTGTTTCTTCTTTACTTAGCTCTAATACTTCTGCTATTTTCTCAAGTTCTACTGATTCTCCCATGGAAAAAAGAACTGCTTCTATAATCGCTTCCTGTTGTTCTAATACCATTATTTTACTCCTTATATTCCTAAGCTGCAACCCTTGATTCAATAAAAATATCATCAAAAATATTTTCTTGAGATATGAAAATCTTTCCTGTTTTCATCAACTCTAAAATCGCTAAAAAAGTAACAATTATTTCCATCTTGCTGCTCTGTTCTTCAAGTAATCCGCGAAAGCTGAAATTTTTATGTTCCATAGCATACTCTTCTAAATATACCATGCGCTCCTCTAAAGACACTTCTTCCTTCTCTATCTTACCGAATTGAGAGCGAATCGGGTCAATCTTATCTACTTGTTTTTTCATTACAGATTTGAATATGGCGTTCAACTTTGTAAGAGTAATATCAGAAACCAGTTCTTCTATATCTATAGGTTCTTCATACTGTCTGACTTCGTCCGGTATCGTAGGCACTTTAAACAATACTCGTTCTGCATCCATTTGTCGGTCTTTTAGCTCATATGACATGCACTTGTACATCTTGTATTCTAATAACTTCTGTACCAATTCTGCACGAGGGTCTTCTTCCTCTTCTTCTGTCTCTTCTTTTGGCAATAACATTTTTGATTTAATATCAATCAAAGTTGCTGCCATTACCAAAAATTCGCTCATTATATTTAAATCCTGACGCTTCATCTCGCCAATATATTCTAAATACTGATTTGTAATTTCTACAATTGGAATATCATAAATATTTACTTTATTCTTTTCTAACAGATGCAATAGTAAATCCAATGGACCTTCGAACACCTGCAACTTTACTGTTAATTCCATATACACGCTCCCATAATATCTAACATCCTCTATTTTACCTTCTGTTTCAAGAAAATTCAAGAAATTTTTATATGCACTCTCGTGAATTTTGAGGTACAAACCGGATGTCTAATAACTCTGCCCGATTAAATATACGAATGTGAAAGGTATGGGTTCCAAGCCCACGACTTACAATCACATTTTTATCTCCAAATTCAAATCTTCCTGCATCGTATTTCGGAAAAAAAGTGAGCTGTGGAGACAATAGGCTTCCTACTCCCGGAATTCGTATCAAGCCACCATGATTATGCCCGCAAAAAGCCACATCCGCTCCCCATGCAGCATACTGCTGCGCATAAGCCGGATTGTGCGCAAGTAAAATACCAAAAGCCTCCCCTGCCGGCTTGGGTAAAAAATCTTTCAGATCATTTTCTGCCATCGGTACAATTCTTCCTTTTTCATAATACTCTATGGGAAGTTCTAATCCGGTAATGCGCACTCCCTCCCAGTCCTTTAACGAAACACTCTCATTATTTAAAACTTTTACGCCTAATTTTTCTACTTCTGACATATATGCTTCAAACGCCTTATGATTTTTTCTTTTTTCTTCACGCAAACGTGTTTCATGATTTCCGAAACTATAATATACCGGTGCAATCTGTACTAAATTCTTTAGAAATTCCAGTGCAATTGGAAATGTATCCGAATATTTTGATACAATTAAATCCCCCGGAATAAGTATGATTTTTGGATGGCGTTTTTCTATTTGTTGCAATAAGCGTTGATTTTGTTCACCATAGGAAAACCCATGAAGGTCTGCAATTACAACTGCATGCTGTTCTTCTTTTATCTTTTCTGATTCTATCACATAATCATTTACTTCAAACTTTGTTAATTCCCATCTTTGCCAGAACCTAAAGACTACCACAAGCAAAATTAAAACTATCAGTATTTTTATCATTTTACTACCTTTCTCTCTTATAATTACATACTTGTAAAAAACAAGAATAACAGACAAGCATCCGGCTTAAACTGTATTATAATATTTGGAGGTTATGCCATGCGTTGTATTTTATCGCTATTTTTATCAGCATCCATGCTGTTTACTTCTCTTTCTTTTACCACTGAAACGCCTGCTCAAACTTCTACCGAAGAATTAAATATTTCTGCTCCCTCCGTTGTATTAATGGAATCTTCTACCGGACAAATTATCTATGAAAAAGATTCCCATACCTCTCTTCACCCAGCCAGCATTACCAAAATCATGACTATGATTCTTATCTTCGATGCATTAGAAAAAGGAACCATCACTTTAGATGATACGGTTACAGTATCTGATTACGCTGCAAGTATGGGCGGTTCCCAGGTGTTTTTAGAGCCCGGGGAAACCCAAACAGTTGATACCATGTTAAAATGTATTTCCATCGCAAGCGCTAATGATGCCTGTGTGGCTATGGCTGAATATATTTGTGGTAGTGAACAGGAATTTGTAAACCAAATGAATCAACGCGCCAAAAGTCTTGGTATGAAAGATACTACTTTCGTAAACTGCTGCGGACTTGATACCGATGGTCACATGACTACTGCCTATGATGTAGCATTAATGTCTCGTGAACTGATTACAAAATATCCCCAAATACATAATTACTGTACTGTCTGGATGGATACCATTACCCATGTAACGGCTAAAGGTTCCTCGGAGTTTGGCTTGACTAACACAAACAAACTCATTAAACAGTACGAATATGCCACCGGACTTAAAACCGGTTCCACCTCACAGGCAAAATATTGTCTTTCCGCAACTGCCAAACGGGATGATATGGAACTTATTGCTGTGGTGATGGCAGCTCCTGACTATAAAGTTCGCTTTCAGGATGCCGTATCGCTTCTAAATTATGGATTTGGAAAATGCAATATCTATCATGACGAAAATCAAGACGAATTACCGAACTTACCGGTTACCGGCGGTGTCTCTGACTCTGTGGCAATCGCCTATGAATCCGGATTTTCTTACCTGGATGTATCCGGTGCGGACCTTTCTAAAATTACGAAAGAACTAAAACTTCCTAAGACAATTTCCGCTCCTAAAAAGAAATCCTCCATTGCCGGAAAAGCAGTTTATAAGCTCAATGGAAAAGAAATCGGCTCTGTTAATATTCTCTTTCAAAGTTCTGTAAAAAAAGCTACCTTCCGTGATTACTTTAAATGGACGCTGGATGCTCTTTTTATGTCTTAATTTTAAATTTTTATAATAATGGTGCAAATATTTTTAAAACACCTAACATTGTACGGATAACTGCCGGTCTTTTCCGGCAGAATTCCATGGTAATCTCTTCACACTGTTGCAAGGTATCCAATACATCTTCTTTTACCTGCATGACTGCCTTTGACTGGTACATCCATACTCCACATTCAAAATGCAAGTACAAACTCCGGTAATCCATATTAATGCTTCCCACAGTAGCAATCTCATCATCACAAACAAAACATTTTGCATGTACAAAACCCGGTTTGTACTGATATATTTTCACGCCACTTTTCAACAATTCTTCATAATAAGACTGTCCCATCCAATAGATAATTTTCTTATCCGGTATTCCCGGCATAATAATCCGCACATCCACGCCACTTTTAGCAGAGTTTTCCAAACACTTAATCATTTCATGATCCGGAATTAAATATGGCGTAAAAATATACACATAATCTTTTGCACGGCTAATCATATTCATATAAATATTTTCACCGGAAGTTTCATGATCCAGTGGACTGTCATCATATGGTTGCACATACCCGTCATTCTGATTTTTTTCTTTTTGATATACCTGTGGTTTAAAACGAACAATGTCTTTTTCTATTTCTTTGGTGATATAACTCCACATTTCTAAAAACATTACTGTAAAGCTCCAGACAGCCTCCCCTTTTAAGCGAAGTCCTGTATCTTTCCAATATCCAAATCGTTCAATGGCATTAATGTATTCATCTGCCAGATTGATTCCTCCGGTAAATCCAATTTTGCCATCTACCACTAAAATTTTACGATGATCTCTGTTATTCATAATTACGGACATCACCGGATACAATGGATTAAATTTTACGCATTTTATACCAAAGGACTGCATAGTCTCATAATATCTTGCCGGCAGTGTAGTAACACAGCCAAAGTCATCATAGATAAAACGCACATCTACTCCAGCCGCTGCTTTTTCCTTTAAAATATCTAATATCTGATTAAACATTACGCCTTCTTCCACGATAAAATATTCCATGAAAATAAAGTGTTCTGCGCTTTTTAATGCCTCCAATATGTCAGGGAACATTTCTTCTCCAACACGATAATACTTTGTTTCTGTGTTTCCATATACCGGGAAATTTGCCCAATCACTGATATATTTTGCCTGATTATAAATACTCTTATCCTTTTGGCGTATTTCTTCCATGTATGAACCTCCATCCGGAAGTTCTCTTTCAAGTTCTCGGTTAATTATTTCCATTCTTTTTCTTGTTCTTCTAGTCATTTCAGAACGTCCAAAGATAAAATATATCAACAATCCCACAATAGGAATGGAAAGTATCACAAAACTCCAGGCAATCTTATATGAGGGATTACTTCTTTTATTTACTATGACCAAAACCACAATAACCGCAATTAATTGTACAATCGTATCTACATACGAGTATTTCGCCATAACACCATTCAAAAGCGATAACATCCATAATAACTGTATGAGAATTGCCATGGCTACAATCATAGTTCTTCCCATTAAAAGTTTCTTTATTTTCTTCACATAACCATCCTCTCATGTACATTATCTCTTCTACTTTATCACAATAATCTTCCAATGTCTACCATTCCCCACCCCTGTTTCGACGGCACCATTCCTAAGTCTAAGGCTCTTTCATAAAGTCGAAGCTTTACTTCTGCCGGGGAAAATCGCGGATATTTTGAAAGCAAAATTGCCACACAACCACTGACAATCGGTGCTGCCATAGAGGTCCCGCTTTTTTTAACATATTCCCCTGTTATAGAACAACTGATGATATTTGTTCCCGGAACCACCAATTCCGGCTTTACAATACAATGATCAGTAGGTCCTTGACCGGAATAGTCTGGTTTTAGTCTGGAAACGCCAATCTGTTCTTTGGTATCGTCACAACATCCTACGGTTATAATTTTTCTTGAAATTCCCGGAACCGTTACACTATTCTCTCCCGGACCATTATTTCCGGCTGCTGCCACAACTACAATTCCATTATCCCAGGCATAATCTACTGCCTGAAGCAATCTTCTTCGTTCTGAACTTTCTGCTTCTAATACCATTCCAATGGAAATATTCACTATTCGTATTTTATATTTTTCTTTTTCAGCAACCAACCATCGAATGGATTCTACTACATTTTCGGTGTTTCCGTTTCCCTTCTGATCCAATATTTTTACAACTATAAAATGTGCTTTTGGTGCAATTCCCATATATTTTCCACCGGAAATACTACCGTTTCCACCAATGATACCGGCAATATGGGTTCCATGTCCATTGTCATCATAAGGCTTTGTTCTTCCATTTATATAATCACGAAAACATACCACCCTTTTTTCAAAGTCCTGATGTAAAAAAATCCCCGTATCTAAAACTGCAACCCCAACACCTTCACCATAATAACCGCGACGATATGCCTGATTCGCTCTGATAATCCTTCTTACTCTGTCCATTGTTATTTTCCTTTTTCTATTACTATATGCAAAAAAGTTTTACCGGGTCTATCTTGTATTAATGCAATACAGTGTTTGTTACAATAGTAACCGGTTTAAAATCACATTTCTTATGATATAGAAATAAAGACTTTCAGAAAGTCACAAAACTTTTCGAAAACCTTTATTCTATGCGTTATATATACTTTTTATTAATTATCTATCCGTTTCAAAATAAACTACACACCATAATATTTCTGAATGGCATACGCAACATATTCCGAACACCCTTTTCCAAACTTGTTATCCGTTGCTTCTGCCAATTTGGAATTTTGCAAGTATTCTTTTGCTAAATCAAGCAATATATTTCTTGCATTATCAAGAGCAAACATTTTTTTGTAATTCTCTGCAAGCATTTCAACAGCAGAGACTGCCATATCTGCATTATTGGTTTCTTTGGCAGTCATAAATTGCTGATAAATTTTTCCATTTTCATCTTGTTCCTGTTTTATTTCCTGAGTATCTCCGGTTGATTGCATAATTGCTTCCATTGCTTTCTCTTTACTGCCATACCATTTTAATACATTTGCCCATGCCTGTTCATTTGAAAATCCTGATTCCAAGTGGTCTCGATATTTTTCCACACTTCCATATTTTTCTACTTGCTCCTCAAGTGATTTTGGGGACATACATTGTAATGTATGGTCTAAAATTTTCTGAATTTCTTCATTGTTGAATGCCTCAAAACTCATAGTATTAACTCCTTTCATCACATCCGTTATTAACTCAATAATCCCATTTAGTCGGTTTCGCTTTTGCTCCAACAATGACTTTTGAGTTAATAAAGCCTGTTCCCTGTCATAATTAGGGTTATCCAATATTTTTTTAATATCTTGCAATGGAATTTCCAATTCTCTAAAAAACATAATTTCCTGTAATCTTTCCAATGCTTTGTTGTCATATAAGCGATATCCTGCGTCTGTTAATTCTGTTGGTTTTAATAAACCTATTTCATCATAATATCTCAACGTCCTTATACTTACTCCGGTTATCTCTGACACATCTTTTACAGTTTTCATTGTTTTCTCCTTTCAATCCTTATCCTAAACCGTTACGCAACGAGAGAGTCAACACTTATTTTAATAATATTCTGTAAAAATTTACCCAGCCTGTTCCAAGCATATAAAAAGAGGTCTGTTTTCTATTTGAAAACAAACCTCTTGTGTTTTTCCTTTTATGCTTCTGCCGGAACGTCTTTGATAGAGAAACTGATTCTTCCCATCTTATCTTTTCCAAGACAAACTACTTTTACCATGTCTCCTAATGTCAAAACATCTTCTACATGATTGATACGTTCTTTTGAAATCTTAGAAATGTGAACCATTCCTTCTTTTCCCGGTGCAAACTCAAGGAATGCACCAAATTCTTTGATACTGATGACTTTTCCTACAAAAATCTGTCCTTCTTCAAAGTCCGTAGTAATAATCTGTATCATCTTTACAGCCTTGTCCATCATTTCTTTATCTGTACCGCAAACAGAAACTGCTCCTTCATCAGAAATGTCAATCTTTACACCAGTCTGTTCGATGATTGCATTGATTGTCTTTCCACGCTGTCCAACTACATCACCAATCTTAGCCGGGTCAATCTGAATCTGAACAATTTTTGGTGCATACTTGCCAACTTCTTTTCTTGGCTCTGCGATTGCCTTAGACATTACATTATCCATAATATAAAGTCTTGCTTCTCTTGTTCTTGCAATTGCTTCTTCTACGATTGGTCTGGTTAATCCGTGAATCTTAATATCCATCTGGATAGCTGTAATACCATCATGTGTACCGGTTACCTTAAAGTCCATGTCTCCAAAGAAGTCTTCTAAGCCCTGAATATCGGTAAGTACTACATAATCATCATCTGTTTCTCCTGTTACCAAACCACAGGAAATACCTGCTACCATCTTTTTAATCGGTACTCCTGCTGCCATCAATGCCATACAAGAAGCACAGGTAGATGCCATAGAAGTAGAACCATTGGATTCAAATGTTTCGGACACTGCACGAATTGCATATGGGAATTCTTCTTCTGTAGGAAGAACCGGTACCAATGCTCTTTCTGCTAATGCACCATGACCGATTTCACGACGTCCCGGACCTCTGCTTGGCTTTGTTTCTCCAACAGAATATGCAGGGAAATTATAGTGATGCATATAACGTTTGTTTACTTCATTTTCATCTAATCCATCAATTCTTTGTACTTCAGATAACGGTGCTAATGTTACAACATCACAAATCTGAGTTTGTCCACGAGTAAACATAGCTGAACCATGAACTCTTGGAATCAAATCTACTTCTGCTGCCAATGGACGAATCTGATTGATAGCTCGTCCATCCGGACGCTTATGATCCTTCAAAATCATCTTACGAACAGTTTTCTTCTGATACTGATAGATTGCTTCTCCTAATACTGCAAGCCATTCTTCATTATCAGCAAATGCTTCTTCTAACTGCTCTGTAATCTTTCTAATATTTTCTTCACGTTCCTGTTTTACATCTGTGAAAACAGCTTCCTCCATTGCCTCTGGAGGTACAATTTCTTTAATTGCCGCAAATAATTCTTCTGGTACTGCACAACTGGTATATTCATGCTTTTGTTTTCCAACTTCAGCTACGATTTCATTGATAAATGCAATAATCTTCTGATTGATGTCATGCGCCATATAAATAGCTTCAATCATTTTTGCTTCCGGAATCTCATTTGCGCCTGCTTCAATCATAATTACCTTTTCGCTGGTAGAAGCTACAGTTAAGTTCAAATCTCCGTTCTTCCACTGTTCCTGACTTGGGTTGACGATAAATTCTCCGTCAATCATCCCCACCTGTGTCATTGCACATGGACCGGCAAATGGAATATCAGAAATACTTGTTGCAATAGCAGAACCTAACATTGCTACGATTTCCGGACGACATTCCGGGTCTACACTCATAACTAAGTTATTCAAAGTTACATCATTTCTATAATCTTTCGGGAATAATGGTCTCATAGGACGGTCAATAACACGAGAAGTTAAGATTGCATTTTCAGATGCTTTTCCTTCTCTCTTATTAAATCCTCCCGGAATCTTTCCTACTGCATATAATTTTTCTTCATATTCTACACTTAATGGGAAAAAGTCAATTCCTTCTCTTGGCTTTTCTGATGCAGTTGCAGTACTAAGTACTACAGTATCGCCATAATGCATCAAAGCAGCTCCGTTTGCCTGTGCAGCTACTCTTCCAATATCTACGCGAAGAGTTTTTCCTGCAAGTTCCATTGTAAACTGTTTAAACATTCTTCTATCTCCTTCATATATATTCTGGAAGACATTGTCCTCCGTTATGGCAGAAGAGACCGAAACTACTGAGTTACACACAAGTATTTATGTACATCTCAGTGGTCTCGGAAGTGCCTCCCGCCAATTTTTCTCCTCTACACGAGTAACAAAAAACTTCAATGCTTGCATGAAGTTTTGACAAGCACTGCGATAGCTTCTAACACTCGCAAAGTGTGTTTTTCATAGTTATGAAAATAGAGCGGAACTCCGCTCTATTTTCTATAACCGCCAGAAAATTACTTTCTGATACCTAAACGGTCAATTAATGTACGATATCTTTCGATATCAACCTTCTTCAGGTATGCAAGTAAACCACGTCTCTGACCTACCATTTTCAAAAATCCTCTTCTGGAATGATGATCCTTTGGATTCTCTTTTAAGTGATCTGTTAACTCCTGAATTCTTGCTGTTAAAATAGCAACCTGTACTTCTGGTGAACCTGTATCTCCAGGTGTTCTTCCGTACTCAGCGATGATTGCCTGTTTCTTTTCCTTTGCTATCATAATGATAACCTCCTCTAATTCTTAAAATCGCCCTGTTACTGTGCATATTAAGTAATGGTTGGAGTGTCCGATTACTGAATATGGGCTTATTCACACCAATGCATTATAACATAGTTATTCTATGCTTGTAAAGCACTTTTAATCATTTAATAAACGAACAACACAAATCGGTGTACGATAAAAAGCATTTGAAATTTTAATTCCAGTTTTTGCTGAACTTGCATGTACAACTTGTCCACCGCCGATATACATTGCAACATGGCTGATACTCTTACCACTTCCATAGAAGAACAAATCTCCCGGTTTTGCCTGTGAAGCATCAATTCTTGTACCACAGTTCGCCTGTGCTTTAGATGAATGAGGTAAATAAATACCGTATTTTTCATAAATTCTCATGGTAAATCCGGAACAATCCACTCCGTTTGTAAGGCTTGTGCCACCCCAAACATAACGGTTACCTACGAACTGGCATGCATATTGTATCATATCTACACGAACATCCGATACACCCTGTCCATACTGAAGTTCTGTTAATGTCATCGCCTTTGGCAACTCTTCTGCTAAAGTTACAAATTCTTTTGCAACATAACATTCATCACCATCTACATCTACTTTTATCCAATCACCTAAGTCTTCTAATACTTGTAATTCTTCGCCTTCAGCTATGGTTGTCCAGATACTGCATTCTGTATTGGGTTCGGTTCTTGCATTTAAAGTCATTGTATTGGAAGTCGCCATCGTAGACTTCACTTCTTCTGCCTTTTGTGCTGCCACATCTCCGGTAAATAAAAACTCACTTTTTACATATCCGGTAACATCACCTGACTGTATCTTGGTCCATTCTCCTTCGGTACCTAATATTTCACATCCGGCATCCTTTGGTAACTTTCCTACCAAATCATAATCTTCCCCGGCACCTTCACGAATATTCAAATGATTGTCAACATTTGCAATTCCAAGATTTGTATATCCACATATTGTAGTTGCTGTAGCATCTGGATTTGCAGCTGTTGTATTCTGTGCTTCTACCGCAGACATTCCCACACCTGCACCACTGGCAAGGCTCTCACCTAATACAGCGGTAATTCCTGCATTTACTCCATTTGCTGCTTCTGCATAAGTAGGAGCTATACTACAAATTGTAACGCCTGCCATACAGGCTGCAATTATTTTTTTTACTTCATATCTCATATTTGACCTCCGCGCTGACTCTCCCGCTCGTACCACTCAAAATTTTTTCGCTAATCGCGTAAACAAAAAACAGTAGAATATTTATGATACCCTACTGTTTTTCTTTGCTATTATATCAACCAAAAATTACATTGTCAAGTTTTTTGTAACATTTATGTAATATTTATATAGTTTCTTCTTCTGGATCTTTCTCCAAAATAGAAAATGCAATATTGGTAGAATGATCTCCGATACGTTCCAATCCTGTCACCAGGTCTGTGAATATAATTCCTGCCATTGGAGAACATTTTCCCTTTGCCATACGTTTTACATGATTCTGCTGAAGCTCACGTTCCATACGGTCAATGCTGTTTTCTAATTCCATGATTTCGTTTTGCATGTCCGCATTCTGTGTAATAAACATTTCCATGGATTCTTTGAAAATGCGCATCGCTCTTTCATGCATTTCTAAAATTTCTTTTGTTCCCTTCTTAGTAAAGGAAATTCCATCTTCGATACATTTGATTGCCGCATCTGCAATGTTTTCCGCATGATCGCCAATTCTTTCGATATCACTTACTACATGGAACAACCCGCCGATTCTTTCTGCATCTGCAACAGGAAGCTGCAACTGATTAATCTTTACCAGATAATTTGTGATTTCATGACTCAAAAAGTCAATCTGTTTTTCGGTTTCATATACCTGTTGAATCTTTTCCTGTGAACCATCAAAAAAGCCTTCCATAGAAAGTTCCAAATTGTCATATGCCATCTTTGCCATACGTTCAATTTCCTGTGTTGTTTCTACTACAGCAGTAGATGGAGAGAAAATATTTTGTTTTCCAATATACATGAGTTGATAGTCCTGATTTTCTTTATCTTCTCCTGGAATAATCAGCTTTGTCAATGCCACAAACTGTGACGATAACGGCAAGAACAAAATTGTCTGGAAGGTCTTAAACAAGGTATCGGCATTTGCCACACATCTTCCTACGTCAGAACCTGATATTTTTAAAATAAACGGTTCGAAATACTGCATGCCTAACGCTAATAGCAATCCGATAATCACCATTCCGAATACGTTAAACATTACATGAATTAACGCTGCTCGTTTTGCCTCTTTTCTTGTATCTAAGCTTGCTAAAACCGCCGGTGTACAGGAACCGATATTACATCCCAAAATTACATAGAAACAAACAGAAAGGTCTATCAATCCCTGTCCTGCCATTAATAATAAAATACTAACGGTAACGGAAGAACTCTGCACTATCACGGTAATTACAGTTCCCATTAAAATTCCAAGTAATGGATTATCAAGACTTCCTAATACATGAAGTACAGATTGATAATTTCTTAAATCTGCCATGGCATCTTTCATCATACTGATTCCCATAAACAGCGCACCAAATCCCAGAATTACCTCACCGATTTTCTTTACCATAGGCTTCTTTCCAAACATCATGAAAACGGCACCTACAAACAAAATAAACGGTGCTACTCCGGTTAAATTAAATGCAACTAACTGAGAAGTGATTGTTGTACCGATATTCGCACCAAATATAATTCCTACAGATTGTGCTAACGACATGATTCCGGCGTTAACGAAACTAACTACCATTACTGTAGTCGCACCTGACGACTGAATAATAGCCGTAAATAATGCTCCAAAAATAACTGCAACAATTTTATTCTTGGTCATCACCTCTAAAATACTACGAAGTTTTGCTCCTGCTGCCTTTTGTAATCCCTGACTCATAAAAGTCATTCCAAATAAAAATAGTCCAAGACCACCTAACAATGTTAAAATAAGCTCCATATTTTTCACCCTTGATTTTCTCTGAAATATTGTTTTCCTAATGCAACATCATGTGACATCTGCTTTTTTAAATCCTCTAACGATTCAAACTTTTTTTCCGCCCTTATTTTTGTGATAAAGCTTACCTTTACTTCTTTTCCATAGATATCTTCATCAAAATCAAATATATGAGTTTCTACACCTACCGGATTTTTCCCTTCTACTGTGGGTTTGCACCCTATATTGGTTATTCCCGGATGTATTTTTCCATCCCATTCTGTTACAGAAAAATATACCCCAAAAGGCGGTAACAGTTTTTCATCTGGTGGAATCAGATTAATTGTGGGAATTCCAAGCACTGCTTTTCCCATTTTTTTTCCGTGAAGAATTGTTCCTTCTACGAAGTAACGATATCCCAACAATTCATTTGCCTTTTCAATATTGCCTGCTACTATCTGTTCTCTTACAAATGTGCTGCTAATATCTCTTCCATCTTCTTGCATCTTATCTACTACTTCTACTTCGTATCCGTATTTAGAAGCATATTGCCGAAGCATATGATAGTCTCCTCGGCGATTATGACCGAAATGAAAATCTTTTCCTACTACCATACACTTTACATTGAGCTGGTTAACCATATACTCAATGAACAATTCCGGTTCCATGCACATAATCTCTTTTGTAAATGGACATTCTATAAGATAATCAACACCAACCTTTTCAAAAAGCTGACTTTTTTCTTCGTTTGTAGTAAGTACCTTTGCTGCTACATGATCCACACTTTTTCTTGGAGGAATATCAAACGTGAAAACGACTGCTTTTAATCCCTCCTGCTTCTTTTGAAACATATAATCCATTAACAATTCATGTCCTCGATGAAGTCCATCAAATTTTCCCAGAGACAAAACCGTTGGTTCCTCTATTTTAAATGCTGTTGTTCCTTTTATGTATTCCATGATTGTGTCCTATTCCCTAAAAATCTTAATCGGTCTGATATCCTTATACTTATCGTTATATTGATAAACACCTATAAATTGATGCTTAGAATCATAAATTCGAAGTTTTTGTTGCTTTAAATCTTCCTGCCATCCCACCAGCCATTCTGCTTGCATAGCATTTCCATTATACAACATTTTGGTAAATTCTTCTCTGACACTAAGTTTTGGATATTCCTCAAAGACTTCTTCTACTTTAAGAATTACATCTCCTAAGCTTTCTGTGCTAAGTTCCTGTCCTTTTTCTTCTCGGACTTGTGCTGCAATCTGCTCTATCTGTGTTAAACGCAATGCATTTTCCAGTGTAAACTGAGATACTTTCGTACGAAGTAAGGATTCCATACATCCTCCGCACCCCAATTTTTCACCAATATCCTGACAAAGCGTACGGATATATGTTCCCTTGGAACAGTGCACAGTTAGTTTTACTCGTGGAAGCTCAATTTCTTCTATATCTATAGAAAAAATCTGCACTTCTCGAGGCTTTCTCTCTACCTCGATACCTGCCCTTGCCAAATCACAAAGCTTTTTTCCATTCACTTTCAATGCTGAATACATTGGCGGAATCTGGGCATAAGTACCTACAAATCCCGCTATTACTTCTTTTACTTGTTCTTCGGTGCAGGTAACTTCTCTTTTTTCCAGTACTGTGCCGGTGATATCCTGTGTATCTGTTTTTTCTCCTAGCAACAATACCGTCTCATATACTTTATCTTTTTCTGTCAGCATATCACATACTTTTGTTGCTTTTCCTAAGCATACAGGAAGAACCCCTTCTGCCTCCGGGTCCAGCGTTCCGGTATGTCCTATTTTCTTTTGTTTGAGAATTCCACGAAGTTTTGCTACCACATCATGGGAGGTAAATCCTCTTTCCTTGTACACATTAATTATGCCATTAATCATAACGATATTACAATTGCTCCTTTATATCTTCACACAATACACTGATGATTCGCTCCGGTGTCTCACTCATTGTAGCACCTGCTGCTCTAACATGTCCACCACCTTGATGTTTCATCGCAATTGCCGCCACATCAACATTACCATTGGAACGCATACTTACTTTCCAGGTTCCGTCTTCATTTTCATATAAAAATATTGCCACTTCCACATCTTTTGTGATTCGTAACTGACTTACAATTCCCTCTAAATGTTTCGGTAAGACATGGTAATGTTCCATTTCTTTTTGAGAAATGGTCGTTGCAATACATGCTCCTTCTAAATACAGCATACTATTTAGTAATGCCTGACCTAATATCTTATTCTGTTCAAAGGTCTTTGTATAAAAAGTTTCATCTACAATCTTGGAAAAATCAATTCCTTTTCCCATCAATTTTCCTGCAATATTCATGGTTTTTGCTGATGTACAAGAATACTGGAATACACCTGTATCATGCACCATGCCTACATAGATACATTCTGCAATCTCTTTTGTGATTTTTTCTTCTTCTAATAATTCAAAAACCAGCTCGGATGCCGAACTTGCTTCCGGAAAAATATAGTTTTCATCTGCAAAACTTGCATTACTTACATGATGGTCAATACATACTGTTTTTTGGGCAGTTTTAAAGTATTTCACTGCGTTTCCAAGTCTTCCTGTATCACCACAATCCTGTACAATACACAAATCATACACTTGGTTTGAATCACAGTTATTTTTTATTTTCTCTGCATTTTTCAAAAACTTAAAAATATTAGGGATTGGCTCCAAATACAAATCTACTTCAATATTCGGATACCATGTTTTGATATAATTATAGGTTGCTAAACAGGAACCTACACAGTCCCCATCCGGACGTACATGTCCGGCAATGGCAACTGTTTCTACCTGTTCCAGCTGTGAAGCCAGATTCTCCATAATTTACTGCTCCTTATTTACATCATCAATCAGCTTTGACATATTTACACCATATTCAATAGACTGATCCAGTACAAACCGAATCTCCGGTGTATTTCTCAGATTGATATTCTTTGCTAATTTACTCCGAATATATCCTTCTGCACTCTTTAAACCTGCCAAAGTATCTTTTTGAGATTCTTCATCTCCCAATACACTGATATATGCTTTGCAGCTCTTTAAGTCCGGAGCAACTTCTACTGCTACCACGGAAGTTAACGGATTGATTCGTGGGTCTTTTATTTCCCCACGAATGATATTACTTAATTCTCTTAAAACTTCTCCGTTTACTCGTGTATTTTTAATACTGTTTTTTCTCATATTCTTTCCTCAAGTCCTATCGTGGAACCTCTACCATAGTATATGCTTCTACTATATCCTGTTCCTGAATATCATTAAATCCTTCAAAGACAAGACCACATTCATAGCCTGCTTTTACTTCTTTTACATCATCCTTAAATCTCTTCAAAGATGCCAAATCTCCTTCAAAAATCTGTTCACCTTCACGAGAAATACGCACTTTGCAACCTCTCTGGAATACACCGTCCAATACATAGGAACCAGCAATATTTCCAACTCCGGAAGCTTTGAATATCTGGCGCACTTCTGCATGACCCAAAACTTTTTCTTCGAATATTGGGTCTAACATGCCCTTCATAGCTGCCTGAACATCTTCAATAGCGTTATAAATAACCTTATACAGTCTAACATCTACGCCTTCACGCTCTGCGGTTGCTTTTGCTGTTGCATCCGGACGTACATTGAATCCAATAATAATTGCATTGGATGCAGATGCAAGGCTTACATCAGATTCATTGATAGCACCAACACCACCATGAATTACCTTTACAACTACTTCTTCATTAGAAAGTTTTACAAGACTTTGTTTTACGGCTTCTACGGAACCCTGAACATCTGCCTTTACAATGATTGGAAGTTCTTTTACATTACCAGACTGAATCTGAGTGAACAAATCATCCAGTGACATTCTGGATTTTGTTTCTTCCAACATTTTTTCTCTTCCTTCAGAAATAAAGGTATCTGCAAAACTCTTAGCTTCTTTTTCAGAATCTGTACATACAAAGATTTCCCCAGCATTTGGAACATTATTCAATCCTAATATTTCCACCGGTGTAGAAGGTCCTGCTTCTTTTACTCTTCTTCCCTTGTCATCAATCATAGCTCTGACTTTACCATAGCAGCTTCCGCATGCAATCGGCTGTCCTACTTTCAAAGTACCTTTCTGTACTAAAACAGTTGCAACAGAACCTCTTCCCTTATCAAGCTGTGCCTCGATTACAACACCTCTTGCATTTCTCTTTGGATTTGCTTTTAATTCACAGATTTCTGCTGTTAAAAGTATCATTTCTAACAACTGCTCGATACCTTCGTGTGTACGCGCAGAAACCGGTACGAAAATAGTACTTCCACCCCAGTCTTCCGGAATTAATTCATATTCTGCTAATTCCTGTTTTACACGCTCGATATTCGCACTTGGTTTATCCATTTTATTTACAGCTACAATAATTTCTACTCCTGCTGCTTTTGCATGGCTAATTGCTTCTACCGTCTGTGGCATTACACCATCGTCTGCTGCTACTACAAGGATTGCAATATCTGTAGAATTAGCACCACGCATACGCATTGCAGTAAATGCTTCATGTCCCGGTGTATCTAAGAATGTAATCTTTTCTCCGTTACACTCAACCATATATGCACCAATATGCTGTGTAATTCCACCTGCTTCACGGTCAATTACATGTGTATCACGAATTGCATCCAACAGGGATGTTTTACCATGGTCTACATGACCCATAACACATACAACCGGTGGACGTTTTACCATATTTGCTTCGTCCTCGTCATCCTCTTTCAAAAGTTCTGCAATAACATCAACTTTTTCTTCCATTTCACAAATACAGTTGAATTCTAATGCAATTTCTTCTGCTTCTTCAAATGTAATCTCACTGTTTACAGTTACCATATTTCCCTGTAAGAATAATTTCTTGATAATTACAGAAGCCTGAACTTTCATGCGATCTGCTAATTCTTTAATAGTCATCTTTTCTGGAAGTGTAATTGTTTTAATGGTATCTTCTTCCTTCTGCTGTGGTTGTGGAGCAGGTTGCTGTTTTTTCTTTTTAGTGCTCTTCTCTAAATTATCAAAACGCTCCTGCTTCTTTCCCATAATATCCTTTTCATGACGCAGGTTATTATTCTTACGGTTTTCGCGTTCGCGACTTTCTTTTCCTCTTTCCTCTACTGCCGGAACAGGAGAATTCTGATTCAACTTACTAATTTCCTGTTCAAAGCGGTTCTTGGAATTATTGGAACGGTTCTGACCATTTCGGTTATTATTTCTATCGCCTTGTGGACGTTGACGGTTTCCGTCCTGTCTTTGTCTCTGGTCGTTCTGCGGACGCTGCTGACGATTTCCGTCCTGTCTTTGTCTCTGGTCGTTCTGCGGACGTTGCTGACGATTTCCGTCCTGTCTCTGGTCATTCTGCGGACGCTGCTGACGGTTTCCGTCCTGTCTTTGTCTCTGGTCGTTCTGTGGACGTTGCTGACGGTTTCCGTCCTGTCTTTGTCTCTGGTCGTTCTGTGGACGCTGCTGACGGTTTTCATCACCATTTTGTCCCTGTGGACGCTGTTGACGATTTCCATCACCATTCTGTCCCTGTGGGCGTTGCTGACGGTTTCCATCCTGCTTTTGTCTTTGGTCATTCTGTGAATGTTGCTGACGATTTCCATCCTGTCTTCCACCCTGCTGTGAACGTTTTGGTGCAGTTTTGCTATTTTGTGGATTGAAAACGACTGTGATACTGGACTTCTTCTTTGGGCGTTCTGCTGCCTTTTTGTCCTTGTTTTCCTCTTTATTTGTTTCCTTCGTTTCTGCTGTTTTCTCTGTCTTACCGGAAAACCTCTCTTTTACCATAGAAATCACATCATCCTCAATGGAACTATTTGCTACTTTTCCGGTAATATTCTTCTCTTCAAGAAATTTTATAATATCTTTTGACTGTATATCTAATTCTTTTGCAAGTTCATGTACTCTGACTTTTGCCATACTCTTGTTACCTCCGCTATTTAGTTTTTTCCAATAATTTTAATTTTTTCTCCAGACTCTTGGCAAATCCTTCATCTAATACTGCCACCGAAGCTCTGAATTGTTTACCTATTGCATGCCCTAACGCTTCTTTCTGAGCATATATATACATTGGAACCTGATAAAAAGAACACATATTGCGAAACATTTTTCTCGTATTGTCTGATGCCTCTTCTGAAACCAATACCAGAAATGCTGTGCCGCTTTTTACCGCCTTTTCTGTTGAAAACTCGCCGCTTGTCACTTTTCCTGCTTTTGCTGCTAATCCAAGCATTGACAATATTCTATCTTGCTGCAATGTTTTCCATCTCCTTTGTCAGATTCTCAATTACTTCCTGTGGTATGGCAGTTTTTAAGGAACGTTCCAGTCCTTTACTTTTAATTGCCTTTTTCAGACATTCTCCATTAGGACATATATATGCACCTCTGCCATTTTTCTTTCCAGTTGTATCTAAAAGGATTTCTTCTTCTGATGTTTTTATCACACGAAGCATTTCCTTTTTGTTTTTCATTTCACCACAGCCTACACATTGACGCATGGGAATTTTTTTATTCATTCTCCTGCTCCTCTTCATAACTTGAAGCTTCTAAATCTTCTTCAAAATCATCCTCATAGTCATTTTCATAATCCATGAAGTCACCTGCTTCTCTTGCCTGTGTTTCACTCTTAATATCAATCTTGAATCCGGTTAATCTTGCTGCAAGTCTTGCATTCTGTCCTTCTTTACCAATTGCAAGTGATAACTGATAATCCGGTACGACTACTTTTGCTGTCTTTTCTTCTGCATCTGCAATAACAGAAATAACTTTTGCAGGACTTAATGCATTTTCAATAAGCATTGCTGCATTGTCACTCCAGTTAATAATGTCAATTTTTTCTCCACGAAGCTCATTTACAATGGCATTTACTCTGGCACCATTTAGTCCAACACATGCACCTACCGGATCTACATTTGGATCATTGCTCCATACTGCAATCTTAGTTCTGCTTCCTGCTTCTCTTGCAATACTCTTAATTTCTACGATACCGTCTTTTACTTCTGTTACTTCAGATTCAAATAAACGCTTTACTAATTCCGGATGTGTTCTGGAAACTAAAATCTTTGGTCCTTTGGAAGTTGATTTTACTTCTAAGATATATACCTTGATTCTTTCTGTTGGCTGGAACACTTCTCCCTTAACCTGTTCGTTTTCGCTTAAAATCGCATCTGCTTTCCCAAGGTTAATGCTGATATTCTTACCTACATAACGCTGTACCACACCGGTAACAACATCTTTTTCTTTTCCATAATATTGGTTAAATAATACTTTTCTTTCTTCTTCACGAATTTTCTGTAAAATTACGTTCTTTGCATTCATAGTAGCAATACGTCCAAATTCTTTAGACTTTACTTCTACATTTACAATATCACCTAATTCATATTTGGAATCCAACATCTTTGCATTTCCCAAACTGATTTCTAATGCATCATCCTGTACTTCTTCTACTACAGTTTTTTCTGCATATACATGGAATTCGCAAGTTTCCGGGTTGATATTTACCTTAATATTGTCTGATTTTCCAAAATGGTTCTTGCATGCTGTAATCAAAGAATTTTCAATTGCTTCTAATAAAGTATCTTTACTGATGTCTTTTTCCTTTTCCAGTATGTTTAACGCTTCTAATAACTCATTGTTCATTTTTTTATCCTCCTGAATGTTTTCTTGTTATCGACGCATTTATGACGTATTCTAAAAATCAAAAGCTAAACGAATTAGCGCTATGTCTGACTTATTAAATATCATTTCTTCTTCATCTTCTGTTTGAATGGTAACAGTATTTTCATCATATGCTGTTAAAATACCATAAAATTCTTTTTGTTTGTTAATTGCACGGTAAGTTCTAATCTCTAATTCTTTTCCCATGCTTCTTACATAATCCTTTTCTTTTTTTAATGGTCTTCCTAACCCCGGAGAGCTCACTTCAAAAATATAGGATTCTTCAATAAAATCTGCTTCATCTAGTAAATCACTCATTTTCCTGCTTACTACTTCACAGTCATCTACAGTGATTCCACCTTCCTTATCGATGTACGCACGAAGATACCAGTTGCCACCTTCTTTTACATATTCCACATCTACCAATTCAAAATTATTTTCTTCCATGATTGGCAGTAACAATTCTTCCGTACGTTGTTCATACGTCTCTTTTCTTGACATATTCTACACCTCTTTCCATATTCAGTTTTCTTTGCCTCACATAAAATTGAGAGTGGACCAATGCCCACTCTCAAGTCTAAGATTATCTTTGTTATCATAAACATCATATCACTTAAATCACGGAATTGCAAGGGTTTTACTGAAATTTTACAAATTTAAGCCTATCTCTTGCTCTCTTTCCTGATTTCCAGATTCCTCCTATTGCAAAAATATTACGATTTTGTTACAATTCTTTTGTGATCAGCTGATACACATAAAAAAGAAATAAGGAGGACGAAACTATGTGTTTTAATTTCAATAGCTGTTCCGAGTTATTTAATGCTATCTGCAAATATTTTAACCTCGGTTGTTAATTTTATTGCCCCGACAAATGTCGGGGCTTTTTTATGCAATAGGCAATTGCGTCCTATTGCATAAAAAACGCTCCGCTAAAGTGTAAAAATCATGATTTTCCTATTATATTTCAACAAATAAAAAATGCTGAAAGTATGATATACTCAATACTTTCAGCATTTTCTACGGGTTGGGCTATTCTAAATAGCTAGCAGCTCGTAGGGGAATCGAACCCCTGATTCCGCCGTGAGAGGGCGGCGTCTTAACCGCTTGACCAACGAGCCATGTTGAAACTCAACAATAAAGATTATATATGCTGAGTTTCAAAAAGTCAAGTACTATTTTTCAAATTTTTCAAAAAATTGAAACAACTTGGAAATTAAGCTACTTTAGATTTTGCTAATTCTGCTAATGTTGCAAATCCTTCTGCATCATTTACAGCCATTTCAGCTAGCATCTTACGGTTTACTTCTACACCAGCTAATTTTAAACCATGCATAAACTGGCTGTAAGAAATTCCGTTGATTCTTGCTGCTGCGTTGATACGAGCAATCCATAACTGTCTGAACTGTCTCTTTCTCTGCTTTCTACCTGCATAAGAACTTGTTAATGCTCTCATAACAGACTGTTTAGCTACTCTATACTGTTTGGAGCGTGCTCCTCTATATCCTTTTGCTAATTTTAATGTTCTATTATGTTTCTTTTTAGCATTTAATCCGCCTTTAATTCTTGCCATGACTTCTATTCCTCCTTAACTTATTCTTACAAATATGGTAAAATCTTCTTCATATTCTTAACATTAGTTGCATCTGTCATTGCTGCTTTTCTTAAGTTTCTCTTTGTCTTAGTAGACTTCTTTGTTAAGATATGTCTCTTATAAGCTTTATTTCTCTTTAACTTTCCTGTACCTGTCACTTTGAAACGTTTTGCTGCTGCTCTGCTTGTTTTAATTTTTGGCATTTTTGTTTCCTCCTTAAATCCTGTTTATTTCTTTTCCGCCAGCACCAAACTGATACTGCGGCCTTCTAATTTAGGTGCCTTTTCCACTACTGCAACATCTGATAAAGCTTCTGCGAACTCATCCAGAATGTGCTTGCTGCTCTGCATATGAGCCATTTCTCTTCCGCGGAAACGCAATGTTATCTTTACTTTATTACCTTTAGCAATAAACTTTCTTGTTGCATTAATTTTTGTATTCAAATCATTGGTCTCAATGTTTGGTGATAAACGGATTTCCTTTACCTCAACAGTTTTTTGCTTTTTCTTGGCTTCTTTTTCTTTTCTAACAAGCTCGTATTTATACTTGCCATAATCGATAATCTTACATACCGGTGGCTTTGCAGTCGGGGCGATTTTTACCAAGTCAAGATCTGCCTCCTGTGCAAGCTTTAATGCCTCTCTTGCTGACATAATACCAAGCTGATCTCCGTTCTCGCCAATCAAACGAACTTCCTTATCTCTGATTTGTTCATTAATCATTAACTCGCTAATGGTTTTGCACCTCCAAAAATTAATATAAATAAAGTGGATAGGCAGACTATCCACTAATATTCAAATACTTCCGTATTTTTATCGAATATAAACCATTAGTCACTCAATTGTGCTAAGGTGAGAGTGGATACTCTACTTTGTTTTCTACTTACAACTCCATTACTTTACCACACCTTTTTACTATCGTCAAGTGTTTTTTTCTATTCTTTATAAAACGATAAAAAACCTCAATTTATCTTAGTGGGAATGATGAATTATAATTGACGTATCAACATCTGTTGACGTACAATTATCTTGTATATTTTAATACAAAACATTGTACAACGCAAGGAGGAACTAGCATGGAATTTCAAAATGTATTAGAACAAAGAAGAAGTATTCGCCAATATACGGCACAACCTGTGGAAGATGAAAAACTCCACCAGATGATTCAGGCAGCAACACTTGCCCCTTCTTGGAAAAACTCACAGGTTACCCGCTATTATGTAGTAAAGGATTCAAAAAAACTTGCTGAAGTTACTGCTGCTTTGGCTGAATTTAATCAAAAAAATGTTGTAAATGCACCAGTCTTAATTATTCCTACAATCGTATTAAATCGTTCCGGTTTTGAAAGAGATGGTTCTCCAACAAATGAACTTGGAAATGGATGGGGATATTATGACTGTGGTTTGCACAACATGGCTCTGTTATTAAAAGCAACCGAACTTGGTCTTTCTACCCTTGTTATGGGAATCCGTGATGCAGAAAAAATAAAAGAGATTCTTGATATTCCAGAAAATGAATCTGTTGTCAGCGTCATCAGCGTAGGATATAGTGATGCTACACCTGATATGCCAAAAAGAAAAACCGTTGAGGAGATTGCACATTTCTTATGATTGACTTACATACACACTCCACGGAGTCTGATGGAACCCTTACTCCTCAGGAGTTAATGCAATTAGCCAGCGATATAGGGCTTTCTGCAATTGCACTCACAGACCACGATACCGTAGGTGGGCTTTCCAAGGCAAAGCCTGTTGACGAAAGTCTGGGGATTGAACTGGTACCCGGTATTGAACTTTCTACCGATTATAATGGTACGGAAGTGCACATGCTTGGTTTTTATATTGATGATACCAATCCTGCCTTTCTTAAAAAGCTACAGGAATTTATTGACAGCCGCAATCTCCGTAATGAAAAAATGGCATTTTTGCTTCAAAAGGAAGGATTCTCTATTACTTTAGAGGATTTATATCGTGAATATCCTGACAGTGTCATTACCCGTGCTCACTTTGCACGTTATTTAGTAGAACATGGCTATGTTAAAGACCGGGATACTGTTTTTCGCAAATATCTTGGTGATAACTGTCGCTGCTATGTTCCACGGGAAAAAATCACTCCATTTGAAGCAATTGACTTAATTCATCTTGGTGGTGGACTGGCATTTTTCGCTCACCCGGTACTCTGTCACATGAATCATGACAGACTACGTTTCTTTGTTCGGGATTTAAAAGAAGCCGGTCTTACCGGAATGGAAGCCGTCTATTCCATGAACTCTCCCGGAGATGAACGGAATATGAAAAAACTTGCTCAGGAGTTTGACTTACTTATCAGTGGTGGTTCTGATTTTCATGGAGAAAACAAACCTTATATCCATCTTGGAACCGGAAAAGGTAACTTAAGAATTCCCGATAGTATATTAGATGCTATCAAAACAGAAAAAGAAAGAGTGTCCCAAAAGTCTTTATAGACTTAAGGGGCACTCCCTTTTTATACAATAGGAAATTGCGTCCTATTGTATAAAAAACGCTCCGCTAAGGAAGCACTCCTCGCGGAGAAGAAATTAGTCGTAAACGACACCGCTCGGGCGCGAAAGAGTCCGACAAGCGGACTC
>JAAYPT010000083.1 GCA_012519695.1 Clostridiales bacterium
ATTAGACGGGGCTTGTTAAAGTGCCTCTAGTCAAAGAACTACCACATAAATCCTTTCAAAATATGGCAGATTGGCATTTTAGTTAGATTTATTCACCTTTCAAATGCAATTTGCGGAAACTCAAGATACTTTCCCCTTGTAAATACAGAATTCCTCCTATATAATAGGTAAAAGATGCATAAAGTATTAATGCGAATGAATCGTGTTACTATTTTAAGAAGTTATATAGGAGGAAAAAGCCTTGAATAAAGAAACGGTAATCGTTCTTGACTTTGGTGGACAGTACAATCAGCTGATTGCACGCCGTGTGCGTGAATGTAATGTATACTGTGAAGTGAAGCCTTATACGATGAGTTTGGATGAAATCAAAGCAATCAATCCAAAGGGAATTATTTTCACCGGCGGACCAAATAGTGTTTATGATGAAACATCCCCTCATTATCAGAAGGAAATCTTTGAATTGGGTATTCCGATTCTTGGTATCTGCTATGGCTCTCAGTTAATGGCGTATACATTAGGCGGAACTGTAGAAACAGCTCCTGTCAGCGAGTACGGACATACTGAAGTAGAAGTAGATAATACAGATGTACTGTTTGAAGGTGTATCACCAAAAACAGTTTGTTGGATGAGTCATACAGACTATATCGCAAAGGCTCCGGAAGGATTTAAAGTAACGGCACATACCCCTGTTTGCCCAGTGGCAGCAATGGCATGTCCAGAACGTAAATTATATGCAACCCAGTTCCATCCGGAAGTAATGCATACTGCGGAAGGAATGAAGATGCTGAGCAACTTTGTATTCAATGTATGCGGATGCAGTGGTGATTGGAAGATGGATTCTTTTGTGGAAACCACAATCCAGAGCTTGCGTGAAAAAATCGGAAATGGTAAGGTATTGTGTGCCCTGTCTGGAGGAGTGGATTCTTCTGTTGCAGCAGTATTGCTTTCTAAGGCAATCGGAAAACAGTTGACTTGTGTATTCGTAGACCACGGTCTTCTTCGTAAAAATGAAGGTGACGAAGTAGAGGCAGTATTCGGACCAAACGGTCCTTATGAACTGAACTTTATTCGTGTCAACGCACAGCAGCGTTACTATGAAAAATTAAAAGGTGTTACAGAACCGGAAGAAAAACGTAAGATTATCGGTGCCGAATTTATCCGTGTTTTTGAAGAAGAAGCAAAGAAAATCGGTGCAGTAGATTATCTGGTTCAGGGAACCATTTATCCAGACGTAATTGAGTCTGGTCTTGGTAAATCTGCTGTGATTAAGTCTCACCACAACGTAGGTGGACTTCCAGACGTAGTTGATTTCAAAGAAATCATTGAACCACTTCGTATGCTTTTTAAAGATGAAGTAAGAAAAGCAGGATTAGAACTTGGTATTCCGGAATATCTGGTATTCCGTCAGCCATTCCCGGGTCCGGGACTTGGTATCCGTATTATCGGAGAAGTAACGGAAGAAAAAGTAAAGATTGTTCAGGATGCAGATGCCATTTACCGTGAGGAAATTGCAAAGGCAGGATTGGACAAGCAGTTAGGACAGTATTTTGCAGCTCTTACCAATATGCGTTCCGTAGGAGTTATGGGTGACTTCAGAACCTATGACTACGCAATCGCACTTAGAGCCGTAAATACATCAGACTTCATGACAGCAGAAGCAGCGCAGATTCCATGGGAAGTGCTGAGTAAGGTAACAAACCGAATTGTCAATGAAGTGAAGGGGGTTAACAGAGTAATGTATGATTGCACTGGAAAGCCACCTGGAACGATAGAGTTTGAATAAGAGCCACAAGTCTTGGAACCCGCTAAATAAGCGGCTTCCGAGACTTTTTCTTTTGCTCTGCTACTAATTTGCTACTAATAGCAGCTACTCTTTTTCTGCCGTTTTCAGTTGATTG
>JAAYPT010000084.1 GCA_012519695.1 Clostridiales bacterium
TACAGCAACCGGATTATATGAAGCAATTGTCTGATTATACTCCTCTTTTAGAAAAAATGTCCGTATCTGTTGCAAAAATCTATAGAAGTATGGCACGGGTCAATGAATATGCTCAATCTATGTCAACAGCTATTTCAGGAATTTCAAGTATCATTCAAAATATAGTAATGTTAATAATGGTATATTTATTTTATTGTGGTGAAATTACACCATATTTATTAATGATATCTACAATCGCAGTTCCCATGTATTTTTCCAGTGTAAATACGATTGTAAATACAAACATAAGTAAAAGAGATTATAATATAGCAAAAGATTTGTTTCATAAGTTAGAGGAAAATTCAGATATATCCGGTTTTGAAAGTGTAGACAATATAAGTTCTATAGATGTTGATATATCAAATTTAATTATCAAGAATAAGTCTATTCCTTTCCAGGGAAAAACTGAATTGGAAAAAGGGGATATTTTGCAAGTGTGTGGACCAAGCGGTTGTGGAAAAAGTTCATTTGCAAAAGGAATTATAAAATTTAGAGAAATGAAAGGAGTTAAAATTAATGGATTTGAACTAGAAAAAATTTCTAACAAGTCAATAAGGGATAGAATTGAATATGTATCACAAAACATACCTATTATCAAAGGTTCTTTAAGAGAAAATCTTCTATTTGGAAAAAAGCGAGATGTTGTTAGTGATAGTGAATTATTGTCTTTGGAATTTATGAAAAGCATTTATGCTGATAAAAAACTTGATGATGTAATATTGGAAAATGGGGCTAACTTATCTGGGGGAGAAAAGCAGAAAATTGCAATTGCCAGAGCATTAATCTCAAATCCAGATGTTTTGATATTAGATGAAGTATGTAGCAATATCGATGCAAAGGTTTCAAATGAAATTTATTCCTTGATTGCAGCTGAAAGATGTAAAAGAATAACTATTTTGATAACACATGATAAATTACCAGATGGATTAGTAAATAAAATGATTAATTGTTAAAGTATAAATTATAAAAAAGAGAATGTGAAGAAAAAAAGTGGAAACAGAGGATAATAAAGAAATTTTATTATGGCAAAAGGGAGAAAGATTATGAAAAGAGCAGTAACAATACTTTTAATAATTTCGCAATTACTTATTTTTTCGAGTTGTGATCAAAATACTACTGCATTCACAGAAAGCAATCATCCACGCTCTGAGTCATACAACGCGACCTTTGATACTATGTGCAAGACAGAAGGAAACCTGACAGTACATATCGCAGAAGAAGTTTATGAAGAAAAAAATGCAGAGAAAGTGTTCCAACAAATAAAAGAAGATTATGATAAAGTGATAGAAGTTACGGGACAGAAAGAAAATCCAGTGACAGTATATATTGTATCAAAAACAACTGTAGGAAAGGTTTATTGTGCAGAAAATGAAATTTATTGTACACCTTCTGATTTAGAAAAAGAAGATTTTAGAATGTATCTTGCAAAAGAAGCGTTAAATTTAAAGGATATGTGGCAATGCATTGGTTTGAGTCATTACGTTTTTAATGAAGAAAAGAAAGAAATGAATCAGGATGAATTAAAGAAATATTATAGTAACATAGATAACATCAATACATTATCTTTATTTCCAGCTTATTTTATAGAAGAGTTTAATGATGATACCACATTAGAAGTAGCAAAAGAAACTGCCTGTCAATTAACAAAATATATAATAGAAAAAGATGGAATGGAAAAATATATAAGTAGTGCAAATGAAAAAAATATAGGAAACTTTGGCTGGAATCACTAGGAGTAATAGAAAAAATTCCGTGGGAAACAGAACAAATAAAGTATTTAAGTAGTATTAATTTTGAAATGTCAGAGCAGTATCCACTTATTTTATCAAAGAATCATTGGAATTATTACTTTAATACTACAGAATGGCTTGAAAATGCAAATAGTATGTTTCAGTTTTGGATGAAGGCTAATGCAGGATACGACTATTTATTAGAATGTTTTGATGAAAGTAAATTGTTGAATACAGAAATAGTTCAGAATAAAATGAAAGAAGAAAAGCAAATTTATATAAAAGATTTTGATGAAACATATAATGATATGCTTTATGGCTGTACAAAAGGAAATGACATTTCTCTTGCAGAAGAAAATGCTGTTTGGCATGAAATGGTACATGTATTTATTCCGCCTACTACAATGGAGACAAAGCGATGGCTTGGAGAGGGAATAGCTGAGAATTTTGGATTAAAGGTGCAGAACAAGTATGGACAGGAATTTAGAAAAGATAAAGGTTTTAATTTTCTTACATATGATGTAAAAGAAACAGATAAAGGTGATGCATTTGAATTTCAGAAAATGGCAATTGAGTATTATAAAAGATATTCTGATTTACCCACTGATGAAGATGATATTAATGAAGAGTTACTGGAAAAGGCATTAGGTGTAACTGCATTGTTACATCCAGAATTAGATTCAAATATATATATGTTGAAAACATCTATTGCAGAAACTAGTCTTCGGAAAAAACAATTAGAAAATATTGGTGGAAATGCACTTTCCTATCCAGAGGCATATGTATTTGTGGAATACTTAGCAAATACATATGGAATGGATACAGTAGCTTCTTCTGTTTGTGAAGTTGGTGACTTAGAAAAATATTATGGCAAGAACTATGAAGAACTGTATAATGATTTAATAAGTTATTTACAGGAATAGAAGAAAAAATAGTAATTGCAAAATATTTTTAACTCCTCTATAATCATAATAAATGTACCAAAGGAGGAGTTTTATCATGCCAGTATCATTTTATGAAGTAGCTTGGATATTTGTAATTTATGCATTTTTAGGGTGGTGTACAGAGGTAGCATATGCAGCGTTAGAAACAGGTAAGTTTGTAAACCGTGGATTTCTAAATGGTCCGGTGTGTCCGGTCTACGGCTGTGGTGTATTAGTTGTAATAGTGATATTGACACCTTTAAAATACAATTTTTTAATATTATTTGTCGGTTCTATTTTACTTACATCAATCATTGAATTTATTACAGGATTTTTATTGGAAAAGCTATTCCACAACCAATGGTGGGATTATTCTAAACAACCTTTCAACATTTGTGGATATGTGTGCTTAAAATTTTCTATTCTGTGGGGAATTGCCTGTGTTCTGATTATGGATGTGATTCATCCAACTATTTATGCAGTTCTTAAAGCAGTGCCAAAACTTCCTGGAACTATTATTTTGGTAATCTTATGTATTGTATTTGCAGTAGACTTAGTAATTACAGTAAGCACTATTCTCAAGTTTAATGAACATTTGAAGATGATAGACGAACTTGGAGCTAAGATAAAGGTCGTTTCCAATGAAATAGGTGAAAATATCTATGAAGGTGTTACCACCGTATTAGAAAAAAGTGAAGATTTTAAGGAAACGATGGAAGTTAAAAGTACAGAGTTTTCTGAAAATCACGAGGAACTTGTGGAAAATCTCACCAGTATAAAGAGCAGTATTACAGATAAAAAAGACGAACTTACCGAAAGTTTTGGAAATGTAAAGTCTGCATTCAGTGGAAAAAAGGAAGAATTATTGCAGCTTCAGGCGAAGTATAAAGAAGCCTTAGAAAAACGAAATAGTGGTGAAAGACGTTTGATGAAAGCATTCCCGGCAATGAGAGCAAAGGGACATGAAGAATCCTTTAACAGATTAAAAAGATATTTTGAAGAAAAAAGAGAAGAAAAAAGAGAAAAATAAAATAGAAGTATTTGAAAAATGAAAATGGGGAAAATGGAGCGGAGCAGGAAACTATACAATTTGTCTTAATAGTAGCGATATTGGTTACGAAAAATGTATTGAGATTATCTGTGACTTAGCTAAGAACTTATAGTTTTACAACAAAAAATAGTCATTTCACAACATTTACATATAGTAATAGGGCATTTTTTCGATATAATAGAGAGAAAAAGAATAAGGAAGTGAAAAAATGCAGATTGCAATATGTGATGATGAGGAATCTGTACGGAAAATCTTAGAGGAAAAAATAAAACAGTACAATCCCAATGGAGAAACCGTATCTTATTCATCCGGCGAACAACTGCTTTTAGCAGAAAATCCGCCGGATATTTTATTTTTAGATATTCAGATGCCCCAAAAAAACGGAATGGAAATAGCAAGGGAGTTACGCAAAAAGTCAGAAAAGATAATTCTTATTTTTGTCACAGCCATAGAAGAATATGTATTTGAAGCATTTGATGTAGGTGCTTTTCATTATCTGGTAAAACCATTCAGTGAAGAAAAGTTTAGAGAAGTTATAAAAAGAGCAATAAAACAATATGAAGAAAATAATGTAGATATTCAGGCATCAGAAAGTTGTATTTGGGTAAAAACCAGAGGAACTAGCACAAAAGTGTGGATAAAAGATATTATTTACGCAGAAGTTTTTAATCGAAAAATTATATTACATAAAACAGATGGGGATTTAGAGTATTATGGGAAAATGTCAGAATTAGAAAAGCAAGTAGGAAAAGCATTTTTTCGCTCTCATAGAGCCTATTTAATTCATTTCAAATATGTAGAAAAGTACAATGCCACTACTATTTATCTGGAGAGGGGTACCGCAATTATGGCAAAGCAAAGCTATCCGGAGTTTGTAAAAAGGTATCTTAAATACAATGAAAGTAAGCGGAAAGGAATATAGTGTGGTATGAAAAACGTAGCATTTTATTATGCTTTGGCAAATAATATATTTATCATAGGAACCATAGTAATTACTGCCTATTGCTATTATTATATGGCAAAGCAGTTTATGGGAAAGAAAAGAAATGTCTGGCTGGTAGGATTCGTATATTTTGCTGTAATGTTGTTGTTGTATTATATTCCAATCACTATAAGTAATTTTGTGGTATACGGAATCGGAACTTTGTCCGGATTTCTGGTAATGTACTGGATAGAACGAGAAAAAGTGGAGCAAAAGATGTTTTTGGCAATAACATTCTTTTCCTTGCGCTGGCTTTCATTTTCTATGGAAAGCTGTGTAGAAATAGGATGCTACCAGATAATAAAAAAAGGTATAAAAGAGAATAATGATTGGCACATATGGTTTCTGGTATTTATCACACAGTTATTATTTTCGTTTCTCTTTAGTTTTCTGTTACTGTTTTTCGCAGTATGGCTGATTCAAAAGGTTTATATATACAAGGAAGAGGGAATGACTAGAAAAGAATTGATGCTCCTATTTATTCCATCCTTATCAGGTATTATGGGGTATCTGATGTTAAAATATTACAATCAGATTTATGAAACAGATACGAAAAAAAGTATTTATAATATCTATGGCGGGTACAATTTACTTTGTTTTATTACCTATGCCATATATTTTGGCGCAATTTTAGTGTTAATTTTTCTGTTTCAGGGAATCAAAAGTACACAAAGAGAAGAACGACAAAATCACATGTTGCAAAATCAGGTAGAAGAGATAAAAGCCCATGTAGAAAAAGTGGAAAAGCTGTATCGGGAAATACGAGGAATTAGACATGATATGGGAAATCACATCATGATTCTGCAAAATCTTTATGAAAAAAGAGAATATCAGGAAGCAAAAGCCTATATGACACAGCTAAAGCAGGAGTTAGATAAAATAACCCCAGAAATAAAAACAGGAAATCCCATAACAGATATAATTTTAACAGAAAAGCAAAAAGAAGCAGAAGAAAAGGGGATAGCATTTCATTGTAACTTTCATTATCCTCAAAGTACTAAAATCAACGTTTTTGATATTAGTGTTATCCTGAACAATGCCATTACGAATGCAATGGAAAATGTAAATGTAAGGGACAATCCTTATATTGAAATAAGTTCCTATCGTGAAAAAAATGCCTACCTGATAGAAGTAAAAAATTCCTTTTCAAATGAACTTTTGTTAAATGAAAAAACAGGTTTACCAAAAACGACAAAAGAAGAAAAGGATAAGCATGGATTTGGTCTTGAAAATATAAGAAGAGTAGCACAAAAATATTTTGGAGATATGGATATTACGCAAAAAGATCAACTTGTTACCCTCACAGTTATGTTGATGTTAGAATAAAAGTTAGTTCACGACAAAAAAGAGCCGTTCTACAACAAACTTCTTTCCTTTAATTGAAAGAATTCCGAAATATCCGGTGAAAAGGAATTTAATTTAGATTCAAGGAGGAAAAATATGATGAGAATTAGTGGTATCAGCCAGGGGGCAGCGCAGGATAAAACCTCAATGCTGCAAACCCAAGATGCTGAGAGTAGAAGGATTCAAAAAGAAATCAGCAATGTACAAAAAAAGCTGCAAGAGCTTTCATCCAATGATGAAATGGATGCAGAAGAAAAAATGAAAAAGCGTCAGGAGTTGCAAAAACAAATAACAGAGTTAAACAATGAATTGCGTCAGCATCAGATAGAACAGCGAAGAGAAGAACAGCAAAAGAGGAATTCCTCTATGGATGAGTTAACAGAAAAATCAGGTGAAACATCAGGAAAAGATAAAAATATGAAAGCAATGATTTCGGCTGATAATGCAATGAATCAGGCAAAAGTACAAGAAAGTGTAGCAACCCATATGGAGGGAAGGGCTGCTGTTCTTGAAATAGAGATTCGTATAGATCAGGGAAAAGGAGGTTCTACAGAGAGAAAGGAAAAAGAGCTTGCAAAAGCAGAAAAGGCAGTAGCAAATGCAACAACCTCTCAGGCAGAAACCCTTGGAGAAGCAAATCAGGAATTGAAGGAAGAAAATAGTGTACAAGAGAAAGAAAAAGAGAAAAAGGAATCAGAAGGGACTGAAGTAAAAGGATATACCAATGATGGAAAACCTATAAAAGACCCAACACAGCCTATGGTTTCTGTTCAGTTATAATAAAGATTATAAATTAAAATAAAATAAAAATAAAACGAAAGTCAACATAAATTTATTGTAAAACGATAAAAATATGTTGACTTTTTTGAATTGTAGTAGTATCCTATGGATAAATAAGGAAAGAAAAGCAAAATAAGGAGGCTTATTATGAGTCAAAAAAGTTTAAGTAGATGGTTAAAAGGAATCATAGCAGGAATGGCAATTTGTGGAGCAATTATTTACTTATATTTTATCCCAGTGTGGGGAAAAGAGTTTACAGAAATAAATGCAGAGTATATGTCATGGTATCTGCCATGGTTGATTGTTTTACTGATTTCAGCAATTCCATGTTACTGGGTACTGTATTTCGGGTGGAAAATTTCCACAGAGATAGGAAAGGACAATTCCTTTTCCATAGAAAATGCTTTATACCTTAAAAATATAGCGATATTAGCAGCATTAGACAGTGTTTACTTTTTTGTAGTGAATTTAGTATTTATGATAATTGGAATCAATCATCCGGGAATGTTTTTAATATCACTTATTGCAGTGTTTGTGGGGATTGCAATCACAGTAGCTGCCGCAGCTTTATCACATTTAGTACGCAAGGCAGCGGAGATTCAAAAAGAAAACGAATTTACCATTTAAAAATACAAGAAGAGGTGAGGCAAATGTCTATTATTATAAATATTGACGTAATGTTAGCAAAACGAAAAATGAGTGTAACCGAATTATCAGAACGAGTAGGCATCACGATGGCAAATATTTCAATTTTTAAAAATGGAAAAGCGAAAGCAATTAAAGTAGATACATTGAACAAGATATGTAAGGCATTGAATTGTCAGCCCGGAGAAATTTTAGAATGGAGAGATGATGATGGAGACAATGGAACAGAAATGTAAACTAGAAAATCCCGTGTTAGAACACAATACAATATATTTTCTTACAGCAGCATTGATTTACAGTGTATGTTTTACCATAGCTTTTTATAAAAACTATGCCAGCGTGACTTTTCCACTTATTATAGTTGGAACACTGTTCCTTTGTGGATTATTTTTAAAAAAATCAGGGATTGTATGGAAAACACAAAATCTTTATTATGTGATACCGATTGTGTTATTAGGAATTAGCACAATGTTAACTACGAATCTGTTTACGATATTTTTTAATACCGTAGGAATCTTGTTACTTATTACTGTATTTATGGTACAGCAGGTTTATCCAAAGAATCAATGGAAATTTGGAAGATATATAGGAAACATATTGTTTTTATATTTATCTATGATACCGGAGATAGCAACTCCATTTTCAAATTTAGGAAAATATATCAAGAGAAAACGAGTAATAGAACAAAAAAATAGCAATGCAAAATACATTATGACCGGAATTGCCATTGGATTTCCCATGTTAATTTTTGTAGTTATATTACTAAACAGTGCAGATGCAATTTTTTCAAAGTATATCGGAAAAGGAGTTCAATTACTGTGGAACAATATAGTGGTGTCGACAAATCTGTTTTTGGTAATAACACTTATGTTAATCGGATTCTTTGGAATCTATACATTTTTGTCAGCATTGACGCTCAATAACCAGCCGGATAGTGTACGAGAAGAAAAAAAGAAAAATCCGGTTATTGCCATAACATTTACAGCAATGATAACAGCAATCTATTTCATATTCAGTATCATACAGATAGTGTTTTTATTTAGCGGTGGATTATTATTACCAGAGGGATATACTTATGCAGAATACGCACATCAGGGATTTTTCCAGTTGCTATTTTTATGTATATTCAATTTCGTGATGGTACTTTGCTGTATGTCTATGTTTGAAAAAAATAAATGGTTAAAAATCATACTGCTGATATTTTCCGGTTGCACATATGTTATGATAGCTTCCAGTGCTTACCGAATGATTCTTTATATATCCAGTTACCATCTTACTTTTTTACGATTATTAGTATTGTGGTTTTTAGCATTATTGGTAGTTCTTATGGCAGGAGTCATGTGGAATATTGGAAAAAAAGAAATATCAATGTTTCGATTTAGTGTCGTAGTAGTAACCGTATTTTATCTGGCACTTTCCTTCAGTCATTTTGATTATTGGATTGCAAAATATAACATAGCCCAAATGGAAAACCAGATGAGCTATGATGATGTGTACTATTTATGTAATTTATCTCTAGATGCAGCACCGGAACTTTCAAAAATAGACCAAAAGTCGGATTACAACAATATGCTAAAGGATTACTTTAAGCAGATAAGAGAAGAAAATCAGGTAACAATCAGAAAATTTAATTTATCAAAATACCAGGCAATAAAAGCAGCCGATAGTATTATTCAATAGACAAAATGGATTGACCGTTTTTAAAAAGAACTTTATAATGTAACAAGAGTTATAGTTGAGAAAAAGGAGAAAAAAATGATTCGTACAGTTTCCACTTCAGATATTACAAAAAACATCAAAGAAATGTGTATTGAAGCCAATCATTATCTTTCAAAAGATATGGATGAAGCATTAAAAAAAGCAGTAGATACCGAAAAAGCCACACTGGGAAAAAAGATATTAAATCAGCTTCAGGAAAATTTAGAGATTGCAGACAAAGAAATGATTCCAATTTGTCAGGATACCGGAATGGCAGTTGTATTTCTGGAAATAGGTCAGGATGTTCATTTTGAAGGGGCAACTTTAGAAGATGCTATAAATGAAGGGGTTCGTCAGGGATATACAGAAGGATATCTTAGAAAATCTGTAGTAGGTGATCCAATTATTCGTGAAAATACCAAGGATAACACGCCGGCAGTTATTCATTATGAAATAGTACCCGGCGATAAGGTAAAAATCACCTTGGCACCAAAAGGATTCGGAAGTGAAAATATGAGTCGTGTCTTTATGTTAAAACCAGCAGATGGAATTGAAGGTGTAAAGAATGCCATTTTAACAGCCGTAAAAGATGCAGGACCAAATGCCTGTCCACCAATGGTAGTAGGAGTTGGAATTGGAGGAACTTTTGAAAAGTCCGCAATTCTTGCTAAAAAAGCATTAACCAGAGACGTAAATAAGCATTCAGAAATTCCTTATGTAAAAGAATTAGAAGAAGAGATGTTAGAAAAAATCAACCATCTTGGTATCGGACCAGGTGGATTAGGAGGAACAACCACAGCACTTGCAGTAAATATTAATACATACCCTACACATATAGCAGGACTTCCGGTTGCAATTAACATCTGTTGCCATGTAAACCGCCATGTAGTGCGTACCTTATAATTAAAAGTAAAATAAAACATGGCATAGTTATAAAGTAAAAATGATATGATAAGTTGCTGACAATTTACATTATCATATTTAAGCAGAAAGAAGGAAGAAAATGGATAAGCATATTACAACACCAATTACCGAAGAAGTAACCAAGGATTTGCATTCTGGTGATTATGTATATATTAATGGAACAATCTACGTTGCAAGAGATGCAGCCCATAAACGTTTGATGGAAGTATTAGATAAGGGAGAAGAACTTCCATTTCCAATAAAAGATGCAACTATTTATTATATGGGACCATCCCCTGCAAGAGAGGGAAGACCAATCGGATCAGCCGGACCTACTACAGCAAGCCGTATGGATAAATATGCACCACGACTGTTAGACTTAGGGCAAAAGGCAATGATTGGAAAAGGAAAAAGAACAAAAGAAGTAATAGACGCCGTTGTACGAAATAAAGCAGTATACTTTGCAGCAGTAGGTGGTGCAGGAGCACTTCTTTCAAAATGTATCAAAAAATCAGAGCTGGTTTGTTACGGAGACTTAGGAGCAGAAGCAATCCTAAAGTTAGAGGTAGAAGATTTTCCTGTTATCGTAGTAGTAGACAGTGAAGGAAATAATCTTTATGAAACTGCAATAAAAGAATACGCATCTTTATAGTGTAGTTTTATAGGAAAAAACATGGTAATATTATGAAGAAAGAGTTTGCGTTCATGGGAAACTGATAGAGGAATAGAAAGCATGATTCCAACGAAATTATAGAATCATATGATATTAGTGGAAGATATTGTATATTATATAGAAAAAACATACATAATATAGAAGAAAAGCATTTCAAAGAAAAAAACTTAAAAAAGATTCGAAAATATCGTTGACAAAATCAATGAGTTTTAGTAGTATATAATATGCGTCACGGCGCAGGAGACAATTTCATATTTTGAAAATAGTCTTATTCGGAGAAATACTCAAGAGGCCGAAGAGGTGCCCCTGCTAAGGGTATAGGTCGGGTAACCGGCGCGAGGGTTCGAATCCCTCTTTCTCCGTTAAAGCTTTCAAAATAATTTTATTTTGAAAGCTTTTTCTATCACAAGGGATAAGAAATAAAAATCCTAAAAAAGTTATTGACAAAAGAAGTAACACGTGATATTATAATCTTCGCCGCTGAAAACGGCGGCAAAAACATGAAGAACTTTGTATCAGAGAAAACAGTCTGAAAAATACAAAACTTCAAAAAAATAAAAAAAGTTGTTGACAAAAGCAGATGACTGTGATAAGATATAGAAGTTGTCGCTTGAGACAGCAAAACAAACAACATTGATAACTGAACAGTGAAACAACCTTGAAAGATTCTAAGAGTTTTCGCCTGATAAGGCGGAAAAGTCAGTAAA
>JAAYPT010000085.1 GCA_012519695.1 Clostridiales bacterium
GGAAAGAACAAAAACAAAATGAAGTGACGGATGAAAGTGGTAAGGAGGAAAGCGAAATGCAAGTATATCGACAACCAACAGAAGAAGAATTGCAAATATTAGAAGATTGTAATATATCCAATGATTCTATGAGAAAAATAAAAGAAGAAGGAATGAATATAGGAACTCAGAGCTTCGTAGATACTGCTAAGATTATGTTGAACTATCTGGAAGAAAAGTATGGAGAAGAGTTCAAGGTAGTGGGAGGAGAAATTCCGGGAATTATATCGGGAGATTATTCCATACTCGCAGAAGCGGTGGATGGAGAACACAGCGGAGAGCAGTTTGAAGTATATTATCTGGTAGATGATGATGGAAATCCATATTGTGAGGATGGGTACTTTGCTATTTTAAAAAGAGCAGAAGTGCAGGAGTATTTTCAAAATATAGCACAAGAAGCAGGTGTAGATATTAAAGTGATTGTATCATTGAATGGAAATGTTGGAAAAAATTATACAAAAGAGACAACATTAAATGAAATAAAAGAGCTTAGTAGAAATAGAGGAATACAAGTATTTATTCATGGTTATGCAAGACCAGAAATGTTAGATGAAGAATTTGAAAAGCAAGTAGGAGCATTAGAAGAAAAATTAGAAAATACCGGGTTTAATATTAAGTATTCGGTGGAAAGGTTACTGAATAATGAGGCTTTTGATTCTATAAATAAATGGAGTGATGTAGAAAGAGTATTACCGAATACATTAGAATTAGATGAAAAGTATAATTTAAGATATTATAAAAATATAAAGTCTGAGTATGATAATGGAGAATAAAGATGGAACAGTTATCAAATGAAGAATTACTATTTTTGAGTAATTTAATGCATATGAGAAAAGAAAAAGAATTTGAAGATATATGGGAACAAGATAATGTTGGAAATACGATTAGAGACATGTTAGACTACATCAACGATGACACCCTCGAAAAATTAAAAAAATCAGATAAAACTTACGATGGTGAAATCTCCGGTGCTGAATGGGCAGCAATGTTAGAAAAGATTAAAAGTAATGAAAAAATTTGCAGCTTAAAGTTAGTAGATTTAGAACGTGACGATAAAAAGGCATTATCTGTGTGCTTAGAAGACCCCAGTGGAAATAAGTATGTAGTATTTCGAGGCACAGCAGCCGGAGAGTGGCCGGATAACTTTCAAGGCGGTTATCTGGCAGACACAGAACAGCAATTAAGAGCATTAGCATTCGTAGAACGACAGAATGGGAGTCATATTACGGTAGTGGGACACTCTAAGGGTGGAAATAAAGCGAAATATGTAGCCATACGTTCCGATAAAGTTGACCGTTGTGTTTCTTTTGATGGACAAGGTTTTTCCGCAGCTTTTTTTAAAAAATATGGACCATTGATAGAGAAAAATAAGTACAAGATAACTTGTTATGCACTGGATTATGACTTTGTAAATATTCTGTTGACGGACATATATAATGAGAAGAAATATGTAAATGGATATGGTGTAGATGGAATGAATTTTCAGCAGAACCACAGCCCGAATTCTTTGTTCAATAAAGAATTTGGATTCGATGAATGTTTGCAATCGTATTCCATGGATAGTTTACATAAATTTTTCAATTATATCATCAATACGGGAGATCCACAAGAAGTATCAGCTTTAATGGATTACCTTGGTGGTATTGCCAATGTATTTATGGGAAAAAAGCCGCCGGAATATAAAGAAGGGTATTCCAAAGCAGAAATAAAGGCATATATTTTAGCTCCGGAACATGCAGAAGAACTGGGATTATTCATTGCGTATGTGGCAAAGTATGAAAGAAGTGGAAACCATATTACAGATATAATTGTTAATATATTGCAAGGAATGGACTTTGGATGGCTCGGAGAGATATTAAGTTTCCTGATAGAAGTGTTGATTAAGGCAGGCGATATGGCTGCAACACTGGGAAAGAAAAATCCTATTTTAGATTTTCTCGAAAACAATGGAGCTGCAATAAGTTGGAGTTTGGCAAAATCCGATGTTTTATCGGAGGAAGAGGCACAAACAATTATAAAAGCACTTGAAGTGGCAAAAAGGAAAGAGATGGAAATTCCGGAGCCGAGCATGAAATACTATAAAGAACAGGAAACATCTTGTATCATACGCGATTTTAGTACTGAGATGCGTGCCCAGTTAATGAAGCAGGTAAAAGAAGTAGAGGATGAAGCATTTTGGGATTTTACCAAGTGGGATGTTTGGTACAGGATAGAAGATTTGTTTGGAAATCTGGATGTGGCACATTATAAGAACAATATTCAGGCATATCATAGAAAGGTCATAGATATTAATGATACTACGGAAAAACAGATGCAGAATATTTTTGATGCAATTGATAGTCTGGATGATAAGTATGGCGCAATATTTGAAAAAAAGGCGGAAGAATTTGCAACAATTACGCAGGAAGTAAGAAAAATTATGGTATAACAAAAGCAGGTGGGAAAATAATTATGAGTCAGATTAGTCAGTTAGAATTAGAAATTCAGGGTTGTCAGGAAAATATCCGTAATTTACAGGCAAAAAGAGGACAACTGGAAGAAGCAAAACGTCAAAATGGCATGGTTGCTAATGAAACAGGGGCATACATTATGAATCGGAGAAGCTATGCCGGAAATATTCATCAATATAATGGGAGAACTACTATTTCAAAGCGCATAGCAGAGAAAATAGAGGCAAATTATAGTAGAGAAGAAGAGATAAAACTTCTTAATAATTATGATGCGATTGAAAGCGAATTGAAAAAAGAGATTCAAAGGATTGATGATGAAATAGAGCAGCAGAATGAGGCAATCAGGGCAAAGCAGAGACGCATTGATGCCATAAGAGAAGCAGAGCGAAGAGAGCAGGAGAGAAGAGAACAGGAAAGAAGAGAGCGTGAGCGAGAACAACGAAGATTGGAAAGAACACGTTAAGCGATAATTGAATAAGAGGTGATGAAAGTGGCAAGTGCAGGAAGTCAGGAAATTAAAATAAGTGAAGAAAAAATAAATGCAAGTATAAGTAAATTAAACAATATCAGCGTGAGACTTGCAAACTGTAAAAACCAGAAGTTTTTATTGAATGAGAGCATAGGAGAAACGGCAGAACAGGCAAAAAACATGTATGATGAAGTATTATATGTGGTTGGAGCCATGCAGGAATTAGTAGACCAGACAGCATCTTTGTTGGAAAATGCAGTTTCCTCATTTAAAGAAGCAGAGGAAAAGTCAATCACACAGTACATACGAAAAATATAAATAGTAAGTTGAGTACAATAAACGACAATTTGTGACGGAGAAAAGTAAGAAAATAGGGATAATATGAGCAAGATTAGTAGATTAGAAAATGAAATTAGTGGATATAGAAGTAAGATTCAAGAGTTAGAGTCAGAGATAAGAAAAAATGAACAAAATTATGATTCATTACAAGTGTTTAAGGGAAAAGTAGAAGCTTCCCATGAAGAATTTGAAAATGTAAATGGAGCAAAGAAAAACAGTCTTAATGATTTAGAAGAAATAAAGAAAAATAGTGTTATTGTCCAGCGATATCAAGCCGGAATGAGCCATGTTTTGAATGGAATAGGTTCTAAAATGGTAACAGTTGCGTATTTGGGAATACTTTTTCAGATATCAGCGAAAATGCGAGAGTACATAAATAACATTCAGCATTGTGAAGAAGAAATTAGAAAGTACAGAAATAGTATCACTAATTTGAATATAGAGATACAAGATGCAAGAAATGAAGAAAGACAACGTCAACGAGGGGGGGATAGGAATGAAAGATGTCGTGTATGATGAAATAGAATTATCAATGGCAATGAATAGTATAGAAAATTATGCTGATTTTTTATCACGTTGCATTGAGCAGTATATAGGATTACTTAACAAATTGAAAAATAAGGGAATTCAGGATGAATTAATTTGCTCTAAGATTGAAGAATTGGCAACAACGATGAGACCATATAAAACCGTAATTTATGATGAGTGTAAAAATATTAGTGAAAAAGTAAATAAAAGCATAACAGAAGTTGAAACAGCCGATAAATTTTACTTTCCAAATGGTATTACCTCTATGGTGGGTTCCTTATTATCTAAGTTTTGGTAGGAGGAGTAACATGGGAACAGAAATAAAAGTAGATTTAGAAAAAGTAAAAGAAATAGAACAGGAATTGTCTTCTTTGCAAAGGCAAGTAGAAGGCCGAAAGGTGAATGTGAGTTTTGTTAATGCAAAAGGAAGTTTGGCAGAGGAAATGATAAATGTAGCTTCCAGCTTAAATGAAATAAAAGCTGTATTAACAACCATAATGGAGAAGACAGAAAAAATAGTAACAGGTGCAAAGGATTCCTTTGAAAATGTAGATGCAGAACTAGCAGAATTGTTGGGCTTAGGAGAAAACTAAAACATTATGAAAACAGTAAGAAAACGAATGATTATAGGAATGTTTATAATAATCGGAATAATGGTATGTAGTTGTGGAATGAAAAAGAACAACAGTGATGAAAGTAAGGATATTACCTTAAAAAGTAAGCCGGAATTAGTATTAAATGAAAGGCAAAAAGAAATTTTAGAAGAGGTAGGATTACCAACAGATGCAGAGGAGCTGGATAGTTCACAGCAAGAGGCAATTATAGCAATCGACGAGATGCTTACAGAAATTGAAAAAAAGTATAATACATCGTTTTCCTATGCGGGCTATATTGCGCCAGGTCCATTGGAACATGAGCAGCTGATAGCATATCCAACAGAAGGAAGTTCAAGAGATACATTTACAGTTACAAGGGGTAAGGAAAATGGAAAATATGTATATGAGGATGAGTATATGAATGTGGCAATAAGAAAGGACTTTTCTTCATATATGACAGATCTTGCAAGGCAGGTATTTAAAACAGAAGCGGTGAAAGTATATGCAGAAGTTACGGAAACTACACTAGTTGAAGTCCCGAGTGAAGAAAAAATGTATAATGGTGCAGTGGGAAGCAAAAATTATATATATATTGATAGTGAATATATCAATCAGCAAGATTTTCAATCTTATGTTGATGAGTTGGAAAAGATGCTTTATCAGAATGAATTATATGGTATTAGTGAAATTATACTTTTGAAAAATGATGAAATAGAGAACTTGGATGAATATAATTATTCATATTATGATATTTCAGATAGTTATATAGAATGGAAAGAAATAAGTGTTCAAAGATATGAAAGTTGAGACAAAAAATAGAAGTATATTCTAAAGTTACATATACAAAGCCAGAATGTTGTATTAAGCGAGAGCAAATAATTGTTAATGTACCGGAAAAATAATATGAAGGAAATATAACCGTCAGTAGCAAAATGTTTGAGTTAGGAGTTGGGTAAATAGTTATGAAAATAGTAAAAAAAATCATGATTATAGGAACGGTTCTAATAATCGGAATAATGGTATGTAGTTGTAGAGTAAAAAAGAACAACAGTGATGAAAGTAAAAATATTACCCTAAAAAGTAAGCCGGAAATAGTCTTAAATGAAAGACAAAAAGAAATTTTAGAAGAGGTAGGTTTACCAACAGATGCAGAAAAGCTGGATAGCTCACAGCAAGAGGCAATTATAGCAATCGACGAGATGCTTACGGCAGTTGAAAAGAAGTATAA
>JAAYPT010000086.1 GCA_012519695.1 Clostridiales bacterium
AGGAATGGGGATTACGGATGGCATAATCCAAGGGGAAAATTCCTCTTTTCAACACAAATTTCATAGATACTAAGAAAAAGACTCCGAGAAACGTAAGTTTCTCGGAGCACTTTGTCTACAGTCTGAGCATGTTGACATGCTAATCTAGATTTTCTCATTACATCCCCTTCTTCAAGCTGGGATATTCCTGGACATTTCAAACAAAATCCTTTTTTCTTACACCCTTTGCAAGAACTCATATCACCTAATTTTAAATTTCTTATATATTTTAATTCAGCTGAATCATTCCAAATTTCTTCAACTGTATTTTCATATATGTTCCCACATGATTTTGCAAAGGTATCACATGGATATACATCACCTTTACAATTAATAAATAATGAACTCCTTAATCTATTACAAACATAATCTTCATCAGATAATTGATTTTTCTTTAACAAACCAAGACTCTTATCCTTAAAAACATTTGTTAATTGCCCCCCATTTAGCCTTAATTTTAAATTTGATTTATTGCCATCATTCTTTTGCGTAACAATTGTTGACAATATATAATCGATTTTTCTTTCTTTACAAAATTCCTGTATATTTTTATAACAATTAAAATTTTTTTCATAAGTACAGTTTTTATCTCTACATTAATCCCATATGCAATTAATAATTCTATATTTTGAATTATTTTTTTTAGGCTTCCTTCTATCCCCATAATTTGATCATTTATACTCTCATCCAAAGAAAAAACTGTACATGATATTTTATTTATGAATAATTCTCTTAATTCTTTAATAGAATTCTCATCAAGTAATGTAATATTAGAAAATAATGTAACATTAAATCCCATTTGTCGTGCCTTTTTTATTATACTGAAAATATCTTTTCTACAAAATATTTCCCCTCCTGTAAAAGATAAATCATACACTCCTATTTTTCTTAATTGATATAGTAAATTAATTATTTTATCATAACTCAATCCTATGTTATCATGATTCGGAATATAACAATGTTCACATCTTAAATTACATGTGGAATTAACCTCAATTCTCACCTCAAATAATTTTTCTCTTTCAGCTAAATAATTTGTAATATATGCTAAACTCATTTTTTCTTTACACATTTACTACTACATCCTCATCTATTAATTCTTTTATAAACTCCTCAGTATCTTCGAATACTACATCATATTCCGTTTCATATTCAATGCTAATTTTCTTTACAGTCTGTTGAAACGAATTTTCATCTAAAACAAGGCTTTCCCAAATTCTTTTGGACACCCCTTCAAAATAGAACCATTTAGAACTTCTATGATTAAATATATATACTAAATCTAAATCTGGTTCAATCTGCCAAGATATACTTTTAGAACATCTAATGTTTCCAAACATTTTTCAACTCTCCTCATACAAAATTTATAAACCTCTATAAATACTATTTACAAATACACACTATCCATTACAATAATGTTACCATTATAAAACTCCGTTATATATTTCTCCTTTTCACCAATATTCACTTTACAAAGCACTATCTGTATCAGCGTTTATTAATTTTTATTTTAAACTCTAACGCATAAAAATAACATGACGTTTTCGGAAAATTATCTTTCCCAAAACGTCATGTTATTTTTTCTTTTCCTCCCTTATAATCAGCTACATTGAAACTTAACACAAATGAACACCGGAAGGAGAACTTACTTATGATGAAAACACTCACAAAAAGACTTTTAACACTTATGTTTACCGGATATTTACTTTTATGTCCAATTATAACTGCTCAAACAGCTAACAATAATCCAGCAGTTTCATCCCCATTAGATAATATGGACGAAACATTTCTTCTTTGTCACTAATACCACTTCTTATTTGCATCAAATTTTTTTCATAATATTCTTTACATATTTTATGATTACTCTTATTTTCAAACAAATCTGTTAAGTAAAAGACTTTGATATATAAATTGTCATAGTCTTTTTTCTTTTCCGGCATCCATCTTTCTAAATTCCACGCAACTAAATTCACACACTCCGCAAGCATCTGTCCATCTTGATTTTTTATAGTTTCTCTAATACACTCTTCTACCAATTGCATACTTTTCTCATATTCTTTAATATCAGAATAAATAACAGCTAATTTTTTTTTCAAAACTCCAATTTCATACCATGATGAAACACTTTTTCTTGCATCATTTTTTAACACTTTTTCAATAACTTCAATTGCACCTGAATAATCTTTGCTATTTTTCAGATAATCCAGAACTATATTTTGAATAATTTCTATTTCCGTTTTTGTATAAAAACGCTCTATTTTTTCGTCACTTGGTATAGTATATTGTAATACTTTTTTTAATTCATCTTTCCCCTGGCTTAACTCTAAAACGCCTTCTGCCTTTTTCACAATAATCTCCATAAAATCAATATACTGCCGATTCTGCACTTCGCTCATATCTAAATGTCCTTCTAATTTCTTTAATAGTACCTTGGCTTCTTCAGTTTTTCCATCAATAATAGCTAATCTTTGTTCCGACATTAACAGAAAATCACTATAATCATCTGTAACTATCTGTCCCCAATAATACCCAGCATTTATCTCTAACTTTTCTGCTAATTTTAGATAATTCTTTTTGCTAGCTGCTCTTTTTCCACTTTCAATTCTAGAATACGTCTCAACAGCACAGACCCCCTCGCTTAATTCTTCCTGCGTTAATCTTTTTTGTTTTCTTCCTGTTGCCAAATATTCATTCATCAGACATATTCGTTCATTCCCACTATACCAATTTTCCAGTCGAAATTCTGTTGATGCACCATATTGCTCCATAATACTCACTAATGCTTTCCTTTGTTTTTCGTAAATTCTTGCTGTTTCATCCCCTCTTTTTTCAAATCACAAATCAAATGTCGTAATACTTCTGGCATATCATAAATTTCCCGTGTACTTTTTAATAACTTTAAAGCTTGTTTTTCTTTCCATATTCGTTCCTCTACTGACATTTCTTCATTCAATAGTAATATTTCTGTGCACACGAGGCGAGGATATACCTTTACCTTCTCAAATATATCATCTATTTTTTTCTCTACATATCTTTCTAATTTTTCAAATACCCCTTTTATCTCCTTATTTCTTACTAATTGAGTTTTCTTTTTCCCATACAAATACAGCAAAATTAAATTAAATTCATCTGTACTAATTAAACTTTCTCCATCCCATTCTTCAATTGAAGGAATGGTATATGTAATTGCCTTCGTTATACATTCGTAAAATTTTGAAACATTGTTATTGCCCTTAAGTGCAATAACTGCATCTAAATATGCATTGTATTGTTCCTGTAATATTTCATTAATTATTACATTTCTTTCTTCGCTCTCTTTATGTAGCCTCTTCACTTCTTCCCACTTCTGCTCTCCTATTGCGTCAGATACTTTCTTCTTCCACTCATAATATTCTGCATCCTGATTAGAAAGCATAATATTAACTCTGTCTGCTGATTTTCCAAGACGCTGTAACAAAGTATAAAATAATAGGCTATCTACTACATTTTTTCCCGATTCATACTTCGACAATGCCGATACCGAACAAAGCCCATAGCACAACTCTTCCTGTGTAACTCCCAATGTAGTTCTAACATTATATATTATCTGCCCACTTTTTATCCTTTTCATCGGAAACATCTCCTCGCCTTCTGTATCACACCTGCTTTTATCATATCTACCTGAAAAAAAATTGTCAATAACACCATATAACCAAAAAGAGACTACTACTCAATTAAAAGTAATAATCTCTCTTAAATCTTAATTCAACAACTTTATCATATTTTCATAGGCAACTTCTTTGGCTTTCTCACTATCTACTCCTGCATAGATTCCCTGATAAGTAATATAAGTGGCATACCCCATCACCTGTGATATGATTGCAGTCTGTATTTTATAGTAGTCTGTTTCCTGAATCAGATTTTCTTTTCTTGCCAGCTTTGCAACCTTTTCTACCAGTTGTTTTACAATGCCAAAACACTCTTCATGTTTTTTCATTTCCGTTAACATTTCACCACCATTGGTAGTATCCTCATGCAGTATCTTTATAATGACTGCAAATCCTCGGTACTTTCCAAACACGGAATCCATCAGTGCAAATCCGGTCATGATAATCTCCCGGAAACTACGCTCACTCTCTATCAGTTCTGCAATCATTTTTACATGCTTTTTTCCTTCATATTCCAATGCCCCGGCAATAATCTCTTCTTTGGTAGAAAAATATTCATACGCAGTTCCTTTTCCAATGCCTGCCTTTGCCGTAATTTCTGATACCGTAAGGCTGTTTAATCCTTTTCCGGAAGCAAATAACTCCAAAACAGCTTCAAACATTGCCTTTACTTTGGGCGGATATTCCTCCGCCCAAAATTCTTTTTCATAACTTTCCACAAAACTTTCCATTAGATTTCTTCCTCTACCATACTCTTATTACTATAAAACAGGTCATAGATACACGGCACTACAATAAGTGTCATCAGTGTTCCATATATCATACCACCAATTGTTACTACCGCCATTGGTCTTGACATATCAGAACCCATATCATGTCCAAAAGCTGTGGTTGACATAGCAAGGATTGTGGTCATTGCCGTCATAAGTATCGGACGAAGACGTGTTTTTCCTGCGGTAATAATAGCTTCTTTTTTCTCCATTCCGCCTCGGCGAAGCTGGTTGATATAATCTACCATTACGATACCGTTATTTACAATAACACCTACCAGCATAATAAATCCAATCATTGCAATAATACTGATTTCATTATTGGTAAAGAATAATGCCAAAAATCCTCCGGTCAATGCTAGTGGAATGGTAAACAATATGATAAACGGTGCTTTTATGGATTGGAACTGTGCCACCATAATCAAGTAAATAAATGCAATTGCAAGCACTAACATTAGCATCAACTGTCCCATTGCTTCATTAATATTTTCGTCTTCTCCCTGCATTTCAATAGAATATCCATCCGGGCACTGATATTTAGCTAATGCATCTTTTACATCACTTCCTACCAATCCTACGTTATATCCATCTGCAATAGAAGCCTTTACACTAATATAACGTTCCTGTCCTTCTCTGCTAATGGTACTTAATCCTTCTGTTTCTTCAAAATCTGCCACATCACTCAGCGGTATTTGAGACTCTTCTCCTGTCTCCTTATCTGTATAGGAAAAGGTGAGATTTTTCAGTGTTTCAATACTTGCATTTTTCTGCTCTACCGATTCTAAATAAACATCATAATCTTTGATATCTGTTGATATGGTTGCATCTGCCTTGGTATCTTCCATCTGGGCATAAACTAACTGATAAATCTGTGCCACCGTCATTCCATATTTTGCTGCTTTTTCCTTGTCTACGGTAATGCGAAATTCCGGTGTGGTTTCCTCTACCCCATCCGATACTTCTGTGGTTCCTTTTACGCCCTTAACAATTTCCGCTACTTCTTTTGCCGTTTTTTGCAAGGTATCCAGATCTCTACCTTTAATCTGAATCGATAATCCTTCTCCCATTAACGAAGTCATATCCATAGAAGATGCATTGGCAGTAATTTCACCATCCATATCTTTCGTCATATCCATTATCATAGCAGCAATTTCTTCATTACTGTTCTTTTTATCATCCTTTAAAATCAAATACAAGGTAACATCGTTTCCACTACTTCCGCTCAATGACAGGGTGGTTCCTCCACCTGCCATGGCACCAATAGATTCCACATCATCAATGGTCTGTATCTTTTCTGTTACTTTATCTGCTAACTCACAACTTTCTGCAAAGTCTGCATCCTTTGGTGGTGTTACGGTTACTGTCATCTGTGTACTTTCCATATCCGGGAAAAATGCAGTTCCCTTTGACATGGATGCAAATGCGCTCACTACCAATAACACTACCATTGCAAGTAAGACTAATGGTTTTACATGCAATAACTTTTCTAATAATGCACCATATACATTCTGAAACTTCTCAAACCAAGGATGTTTGATATCCTTTGTTTTTGTCAGCATTTTAGAGCCCATCATCGGCACAAAGGTAAGGGCTACGATAAGACTGGCAACTAATGCATAAGTAATGGTAAGTCCCATATCCACAAACAACTGTCTGGTGATTCCTTCTGTAAATACGATTGGTGCAAATACACAAACAGTTGTCAAAGTAGATGCTGCGATTGCCCCACTTACCTGTTTTGCTCCTTCAACTGCGGCCTTTTTCGCCGGTACACCTTCGTTACGCATACGATAAATATTTTCGATTACTACAATGGAGTTATCCACCAGCATACCAATTCCAAGTGCCAATCCCGATAAGGAAATCATATTTAAGGTTACGCCACTAAAATACATGAGTACAATAGCGAAAATAACAGAAATCGGAATAGATACTGCAATTACCAATGTTGGTTTTATATCTTTTAAAAACAGCACCAGTATAATAACTGCCAAAACCGCTCCGTAAATCATATTATTCATTACGGAATCTACAATCATGTCGATATAAATACCCTGATCCATCAACACAGATACATGGAGGTCTTTATTGGTTTTCTGTAAAGATTCTATTTTATCATATACACGGTCTGTTACATCTCCGGTGGAATATCCGGTCTGCTTTTCAATTGAGAGCATAACGCCGGGGTTTCCATCTACTTTTGCATAGGAATCTGCGGAATCATCTACCACTTCAATGTCCGCCACATCAGATAAATGTATGGTATCTACGCCTTCCATTCCTAAATCCATTAATACCATACTTTTCAGTGCATCTACACTATCTACTGCATCTCCTACACGCACCATATACTGAACACCGTCTTCATTGATATATCCTGCCGGCATGGAAAAATTCTGTGCTGTCAGGATTCCGCTTAAGGTATCCATGGTAAGAATCGTATTCAAATCTGCTGCTTCATACGCACTGTCCTTTTTCTCTTCAAATTCCTGCTTTGCCTGTGCTAACTTCTGTTCGCCATTTATCAACTGGGCAAATGCATTCCCCATCTCTAAAATCCCGGATATTTCACTGGAATTAATCGTAGAAAGTGCATCGCTTAATGATACTTTTCCTGCCTGAATATTATTAAGAGCTGTCTGAATCGTTGCAATCCCACCATTTACTTCTATCAGGCTCTGTTGTGCCTGTGCAAGGGTCTGGGTAATATAAGAAAGCATTTCTTCATAGGAATCTCCATTTGTAGTTCCGGTTCCAGTCTCCGGTAACATCCCTTCCGGAAGTTGTCCTAAAAGTCCTTGTATATTCCCCTGCAACTGTGCTAACTGATTTTGTATTTCTGTGGTATCTTGTCCACTCTGTTCTAACTCAGCCAGACTATTTTGAAGCTGATTTCTGGTATTTATCATATTCTGTATCTGTTGCTGAATTGACTGCAATACCGGAATTCCGCTTTCCAAAAGGCTCTTGGTATTTTGTAACTCTGAAAGCTTCGCTTTTAATTCTGCCTCTGTCTGATACAACTCAAGCTGTTTTTGAGTAATCTGTGTCTTTGCATCATTAAGCTGTCCTGTCATAGCATCCTGACCACTTGAAAGTTTATCTTTTCCACTCTCTATCTCACCTTCAGCAGAATCCATCTGTGCCTGTGCTTCTGAAAACTTGGCATCTAATGCAACTGTAATTTCTGCATTAATTGCATCAATCTTTTCCTGATTTAACGTGACCTGAATAGATTCTTCTGCCGTTCCGGTTGCAGATACAGAGGCAACACCTTCTACACTTTTTAATTCCGCAATTAACTCATCATTGGTATAATCACTTAACTCAAGTGTATCCATTCCTTCTACATCCACTGCTGCAATCATAATTGGCATCATATCCGGATTGATTTTCATAATAATCGGATTGCCTACGGTATCCGGCCAATAACCCTTAATCTGATCCAGACTTTCTCGCATTTCCACGGTAATGGAATCCATGTTGGCAGTCTGCTCAAATTCCAAAATAACCATGGACATATTATTGGAAGAACGTGAGGTAATATTTTTAATATTGGAGGTACTAGCCATAGCACTTTCTACCGGCTCTGTTACCACACTCTCCACTTGTTCCGGACTTGCTCCGGCGTAACTTGTGATTACAATTGCATATGGCATATTCATACTTGGTAACAGATCCGTGCTCATCTTACTTAGTGACACAAATCCCAGAATAATGACTAATACAATTCCCACGATTACGGTATAAGGTTTCTTTACACTGAATCTTGACATCCACTTTCCTCCTTAATTTTCTATAAATTGTTTTCCGACCGACCGGTCAGTTTTCTTTATTATAAACATATTTTCTGTCAAAAATCAAGCTATTACGCGGAGTGTTTTTAATGTAATAGAACGCAATTTCCAATTGCACAAAAAAGGAGCTGTTTCCAGCTCCTTTTCACGCGCGTATTCATTACTTCTTATATATACGGTACAATGTTTCTTATATTTTTCATTCTCTTCGCAAGTAACAAAATAACAAATGGTGTCAATGCAATTGGTACAACATCTGCAATACCAATCCATAAAATACAATATACATATCCCAATCCTGTGAAATAAGAAAGTGAAATACTGGTAGTAAGAATCATCAATATTCCAAATAAAATACTCCAGAATAAACTTACTCCTATAAACTTTCCTTTTCCTTTCTCAATTAATCCTAAAACATCTTTTTTTCCTGCCTGTAAATGTATCAGTGCCGGAAGTGCTGCTGATAATCCTACTGTAATTCCATCTGTCAATGGGGAATGTAATGGAATAAAGTTTCCAGAAAGTAATGCCCATACAACAGTTCCGATATATCCTGAGAAAAATCCTGTTACTGGTCCAAATAAATATCCAATAGCTACCGGAATAAATGCAAACGTACGGAAATGAACTGCACCCGGAATCAGCGGAATCGGACATAGATATGCCCATAAAACGCCTGTCAAAGCACCAAATACAACAAAAAATACAATATTTACAAATGATAACTTTTTCTTCATAATGTTTCCTCCTCTGTTAAAAAGAAATTTATGTAATTATTTCTGATAAATATACTATATAAGCCCTTTTGTACGCGCATCAAAAAAGCTTTTATAACCTTTTATACTGCAATATAAAATTGCATATGCAAAACTACGGTAATGGCGATTGCTACTGCATTTGCCAAAATAAAATATGCGTCATATTTACTTGCTTTTATTTTCTTATATGCAGTTCTATGTACCGAGAAATTCAACTGGTAATAATGCATTGCCAATGAAATTGATTGTCCCTTACTTATAACTCGAAACAGCAATGGCAATGAAAATGTAACATAGTTTTTAATTTTTGTTGTCCAGCTACACTCTTCTATCTCCAAACCTCTTGAGCTTTGCGCCTCCATAATTGCCTTAAGCTCTGTAATAATCATTGGAATAATCTGAAATACCAATCCGATTCCAAAAGCAAGTGCATAAGAGATTTTCCATTTCTGTAAGCCCAAAATAATTTCACTGAAATTCGTGGTAAGCAACACGGTATAAAAAGATGCTATCATCAAAAATATTCTGAGAGAATATACCAGACCTTTGTATATGTCATACCAGTCAAAACAAAATAAAATTTTCTGACCTCCTACAAAAGGAATCATGGCTTCATAAAAAACAGGACCGTTTCCTGCTTGTGGTCGTTCAAATAATCCTAAAATAAACCACAAAAGGAATATGAAAATTAAAAGTACTTTCAATTTTTGAAATAATATAAAAATGTATTTTTGAATTTTACATACGTTCCACATTCCAACAAAAAACACTAATAAAAATAAAAGTGCCACTCCTGACTTCACCAAACTGGTAAGTATCGCCATCACAATAAAAAAGACGAACTTTGTTCTTGGGTCCAGCTTATGAAGCAGGGAATCTCCATCTACATATTTTAAATAATCCATATTCTTTCCCTCCTTTTACTCATTCCGTTGCTCTAATACTTTTTTCATAAAATCGTCAACCTGAAATACAACTTCATCCAATCCCAACTTTTTGGATAACTGTACCACCGGCGGCAACATAATATTGATTTTCTCAAAAATATCTTCCCGTTCTACCAGTTTTTCTTTGGTTCCCTCAAATAACTTTTCCCCTTTATTTAAAATAACTGCGTAGTCTGATACCCGAAATACTAACGGAATTTCATGACTTATCATAATAATTGTTTTTCCTGCTGCCTTTAAATCTGCAATCATTTTCTCTAAATCTTCTATTAGGAATCCGTCCATTCCCAATGTTGGCTCATCTAATATAATTACATCTGCACTGGAAAATAGAACTGACAAAATCGTAAGCATATGTTTCTTTCCCATGGACAAGTTCAATGGAAATGTCTCCCGTTCTTTTTCCAAATGATAGTGTTCTAAAACTTCTGTAATATGTTCCTCTGAAAATGGCACCTCCTGCATACGCGCACAAAAGGTCAGTTCTTTTTCTACGGTTTCTTCAAACAGCATATGTTCCGGATGTTGAAATACCAGAATAATATTTTTTGAAATCTGTGCTACTGTCTTTCCTAAAATAGAAGTTCCTTTATACAGCACTTCTCCGCTCGTTGGTTTATGTAATCCATTCAGATGTCTTACAAACGTGGTCTTACCGGAACCGTTTTGTCCTAAAATTGCAATTACTTTTCCCTTGGGCAGTTGTGCATCTACATGATCTAATGCGGTAAATCCGTCATTAAATTGCTTTACCAATTGTTGCACTGTAATAATTGGCTCCATTTCCTCTTTCAACGCTTCCTTTTGAAGAATTTCTTTTTTCTTCACTTTTCCTTGCAATTGTGCGAATGCCTCATCTACGGTATAGAATAAATCTATATCCTGAAACTGCTTAGACAACTCCCGGTACAACTCTACTTCCTGTGGAAGAATTACGCCTAATTTTTCCTGAAGTTCAAAGTTTTTGAAAAATTCATCTCTGCTTCCATCAAAAACTACCTCTCCTTCTAAAAGTCCGATAACATGATCGACAATTCCTGCCGACCATACCAGATTATTATCTACGAGAACCGTTGTATTTCCACTGTTGCTAAGTTGCCCTAAAATATCCTGCACCATCTTTTTTCCATTGGGGTCTAAGGAACTTACCGGCTCGTCCATAATCAAAATATCCGGTTTCATAGCCAATACAGATGCAATACATACCGATTGTCGTTGTCCACCGGACAGATTATCTACGCTTCTTTTTCGTAAATACTGTAAATTCAGAAGATCTAAGACATATTCCATCCGCTCTACAATTTCTTCCTGTGGCATCCCTATATTTTCCAGTCCAAATGCAATGGCATCCTCCACGCCATATCCAAATAACTGGTTTTCCGGATTCTGACTGACTACACTGACAAACGTATCTTGGGGAACATCAAAACTTCCTTCTAATTCTCCGTTATTAATAAGCTTTGGTATTACCTGACTAAATATCTGCACTAAAGTTGATTTACCGCAGCCGCTTGGTCCTACAATTGCCGTTACTTTTCCTTTTTCAATGGAAAAACTTACATTTTTGAGAACTTCTTCTCCATCCTTTGTATATTTATAGCTAATATTGTTTACTCTATAATCCATTGGCCTTTCTCCTTCCTATATACAGAGAACAAGGGTGTTTTCTCCATATTCTTTCTTTCAAAACACCCTTGTTTCTCCCATTCCTTCTATAAATATCTTATAGTATTCTATTGCTTCCTCTATCTGTGATATCTCTATCTTTTCGTCAGTTGTATGACATTCCTTAGGATCTCCCGGGCCAAAAATGATAAACGGAACAGAAATATTTTTAAGTACAATGGAGGCATCTGTAAAAAAACGTACTGCACTACATTCAAGTGCTTTTTTCTCCTTTTCAGCCGACTGTAACAGACTTTCTATAAAACTACTGTCTCTTTTCATTTCAATCGCCGGTCGGTCTGTTAATACTTCCACACTTACTGACAATCCTTCTTTTTCAGCCATTTGGTTTTTGCAAATATGTTCTGCCAATTCCAGTAGTTCTCCATGTCTCTGACAATTTTCCTCTGGTCGTGGCACTGTGCGGATATCCAGATAAAATTCTGCCCTTTCCGGAATCATATTGATTTTTACTCCACCGGAAAGTTTCGTCAGGGAACAGCTTTCTTTTCCCAATAGAGGATGACTGTAACTCTTTTTCTTCCATTCCTTTTGAAATTTCTCTACGATTTGGATTCCCTCTTCTAACGCATTTACACCAAGACTACTCATAGATGCATGACACCCTATGCCATTTACGGAAAACTTCAACCACAAAGTTCCCATTTCTCCTAATCCCAGAGTATTTCCTGTAGGCTCACATACAAACAAAGCCTTTATCTGTTTCACTTCGTTTTGTTTGCAAAGCTCTGCTATTCCCTTTCCCTGTGCTTTCTCATCCGCAGTAAACATAAAGAGTATTCCATAGGGAGGTTTTTCGTTTTTTTCCCGATAATATCGGTAAAGTAACAGCATGGCTGCTACTCCGCCTTTCATATCTGTGGCTCCTCTTCCATATACAATATTGCCTGCTCTTTCGGCTGAAAATGGGTCATGCTGCCATTCTGCTCTGTCACCTGCCGGAACTGTATCTAAATGTCCTGCAAAACCAATATACTCTTCCCGTTGCCCTTCTAACCACACCAACAGACAACTTCTGCCTGTTTCTATCGGCACTTTTTTATACCGGGGTTTCCAAGGCTCTAACCATTCTAAGATGTTATCTACAAGAACTTCTTCTCTTCCCGGCGGATTTTCGGTATTGGTTTTTATTAACATTTCCAACAGGCTGTAAATATCCTCTTCCATGTCATTTTTTCCTTTATTAATAGCCAAATTTCAACAATTCTGTTACAATTTCACCCAGTTTTTCCACTGCGTACTGCAACATTTTTTCGCCCTTTTCTCCAGTGGCTTTACTTGGTGTTCCGATTACACCGCTTTCGGTTACATCTCGTGTTTTCCATCCCATATTTACCGGACCATAAAGAGATACATACTCATTATCTTCAAACATCTTATCCGGTGTTTCATCCACTAATCTGGACATATCTACTGTCTGTGGTGCCAATGCAAGCATTAAAGAAGTTTCCAGTTCACAAGCATGAAATACACCATATGGGCTTTCTGATTCTTTTTCTGTCTTTAATAATTCCTGCCAGAAAGAAGTAAACCACCAGTCAAATACATACACATCAATGCCATATTTGATTCTTAAGTCTCTGGAAATCAGGTTTAACAGGTCTGTATTTCCACCATGACTATTCGTCAAAAGCAGACGCTTAAATCCACTTTTTACAATACAATCTGTAAGTTCATCAATCATGTCATACAAGGTTTTGGCTGTATAAGTCATGGTACCTGCAAATCCCATATGCTCATTACTTTTTCCTACAAACAACTGAGGTCCGATAATGACATTCTTTCCCGGGAACTCTTTTTCCTTTGCAAACTTTTCAAGCAATCCCTCCAGAATAATACTGTCTGTTCCTACCGGAAGGTGATGTCCATGCTGCTCTATTGCTGAAATCGGAAGCATTACCAGCGACTCCTCTTTGTTTAATTTTTCCATATCTTCACTAATTATATTTTTCCAAAAAGCAACCATTTTTCTCTCTCCTATCTTCTATTAACTTCTAATCTTCTGCTAACTGTAATTCTAACGGTGTTACTTTCATTCCATTTACAGGAACGAAATCCTGCGAACAGGTGGTACATGCACATACACAATCCTCTAAGGCAACCAAACGCACATAATCACCTGGTTTTGAAAGCGGGTCTTTAATGGTGTAATCACCATACTCGTTCATTTCATTATTCATAAACCAGTTAATTGGATCCGGTAAATGTTCCCGGTCTATGGGATAGTCTTTCAATGCCTCTAATAAATTGTCATGGCAGTTTGGATGATTTTCCACTCCAAAGTCTACCTTATAACGATAGTAATCACATGCCGGGAAAAAGAAGTCATGCTTTCCTACGGTATCCTCTGCAAACTGCATCAGACCTCTTCTATAATTGCTATAGAGCATATCTCCGATGCGCAAACGAATACTGGACAAGGAAGATCTCATATGTACCGGTGATACATGCTCACTATAATCGTGCATGTTGTAACAAACGAAATCTCCTACCTGCTTTCCTTCGATATCTACAATATAAAGAGATTCTCCTTTATGAACTTCAATACTTCTCGCCGAATATGGTGGGATTAAAATTTTTTTCTTTATTCTCATATAATGCCTCCATTTTCATATGAAAGAGTTTTACTCCATCAAAATTGCAATTGCTCTGATGGGAGCACCGCTTCCACCACGAATCTTTAATGGCAGTCCCACATACATAAAACGCTTTCCTGCCACTTCTTTTAGATTGCATAGATTCTCTGTATTTAACATCCGATATTTCTGACAGATGAGATGCCCGGAATATTTCATATCATCCGGTCGGTCAATGGAAGGAGTGTCTACACCAATATTTTTTACCCCTTTTCTACCCAGCCATTCTGTACCGGAAATATCTAATCCGGTATAAGCTGTCTGCCACTTGTCTGTACCGTAATTTCTATCATAATGTCCTGTGTAAAGTAATACGATATCGTCTTTTTTTACATACTGACCGCTTTTTCTTTCTGCTTCTTCCAACACTCTGTCTGTGATAAACTCTGTTTCTCTCACATGACTAACATCCAGACACACTGCCTGTCCGATAAAATAATCCAGTGGTGTTTTTTCTATGGTAGTTCCATGTGGATCAGATTCATAAAGGGCATCTGTATGGGTTGGACCATGTTCGTTAATCAACAAATTATTGGTGGCAAACATAAACCCACACTTTTTTAAACTTTCCTCATGGGTGGCATTGGGAAAAATTAAGGTCGGTTGATGCATGGGAAACACCGACATTCCCTGAAAAATTTCCTGGGTTAAATCTACCATTCTGATGTCCATTTGCGTTCGCTCCTTTCCACCGTTTCAAGCACCGTGCCTTTTTCAACATCTATCAGTCCATAATCGGTTAATTTCCATGTTGGACTTGTTACCAAGGTCAGGAAAGATAAATGCATAAATGGATCATGAATTTTACATCCCATTTCCATTTCTGCTGCTGTGGAAATCATATCAAGCCGCTCTGCAAGTTCTTCTGCTGTCATTTCATCACTCATTAAGCCTGCCACTTTTAAAGGTAAATCTCCTACTATTTTTTTCTCTTTAATCAATGCAATTCCACCTTCCATTGCACATACACGATTTGCCGCCATTTCCATATCTTCATAATTTGTTCCCACCACCAGAAGATTGTGGGTATCATGTCCAATACTTTGCGCAATGGCACCTGCCTTTAATCCGAATCCCCGTACAAAGGTCTTTCCAATTCGCTGACCTTTTCCATGTCTTTCAATTACAATAAACGGTAATATATCTTTTCCGATATCCGGTTGTAAAATTCCATCTTTGGCTTCTACATTTTCTCTGATACATTCTGTAAGATTCTGATCTTCTATCACCTGAATTCCTCTTACCATCTCACTGTGATTTTCTGTATGAATCTGAAATGCTTCTTTTTTTATCTTTCCACACTTCATACTATGTTTTACGGAATCAGGATATGGATAGTGGGGAATGTCTATGCACAATTTTCCGCCTTGTGCCACTACTTTTCCTTTTACTAATACCGTTTCTACTTTCATACGATTTAAGTCAGATAAGACACAGATATCTGCTGCTTTTCCGGGTGCTATTACACCAATGTCTTTTCTTCCGTAATGTCTCGCAGGGTTAATGGTTGCCATCTGTATGGCTTCTACCGGGTCGATTCCCTGTGCAATGGTCTTTGCAATCACGCTGTTCATATGACCACTTTCTAATAAATCTCTTGCTGACATATCATCCGTTGCAAGAACTAACTTACCGGAATCTATTCCTTCCTCTTTTATGGTACGAATACATTCTGCCATGTTCTTTTGGGTAGAACCTTCTCGCATAAACACAGTAACTCCGTTTCTTACCTTTTCCAAACATTCTTCTTTGGTTGTTGTTTCATGACAGGAAGTCTCTCCACCACACACCAATATATGTGCTGCTAAATCTTTTCCAAATAATCCCGGTGCATTTCCTTCTATGGTTTTGCGATAACTCTGTGCCATTGCGGAGGATACCAGTAAGTCATCAATCACTTCTTCTGCATGTTCATAAACACTTCTGGTATTACTAAATCCCTGCATTTCTCCCAAACCTGCTACATTATCTTCTTCCAATAGCTTTTTCAAGAAACGGCTGTCTATCTCCTGCCCCGGTGTTTCTAATCCGGGAACATCCGGAACTAACGCCGGAACAGTAAACAAAATTCGATTTGGAAGATATGTTGCCTCTTTCAACATTGCCTCAATTCCTTCCAATCCGGAAACATTGGCTATTTCATGGGGGTCTGCAAATAAAGTTGTTGTTCCTCCCAGTAAAGAAAGTTTGGAAAATTCCGTGCAGGTCAACATAGAACTTTCAAAATGCATATGAGCATCTATAAATCCCGGAGAAATATACTTTCCTCTTACATCAATTACTTTTGTTTTCTCACCTTTTACTTCTTTACAATCACCTACCAAAAGTATATATTCATTTTTTATCGCCACATCTGCCTGATAGATTTCTCTGGTCAATACATTTATCAAAAATCCGCCTTCTAATATTACATCTGCGCATCCTTGTTTTCCCATTAGAATATCTATCATTTTTCGATATTGTATTGGCTTTTTTTCTTGCAGATCATTCATACTATGACTCCTTTTCGCTTATCTCTTACTCTTCGCTTTCATAAGCTACTGCTTTCCATAACAATCGATTCTATCTACGATTGCAACAATTGCTGCATCTACCGGAGCTTCTAAATTTCTCATTGCACGACTGGCAACTGAGCCACAAACATACAATACTGTTTCACCAACTCCGGCACCTACGGTATCTACTGCTACCAGTTCTTCTCCCATGTTTTTTCCTTTGGCAGAAATTGGCTGCGTAATCATCAGCTTCGTTCCCGTAAGATATTCATCTTTTCTCGTGGCCACAATCTGACCTGTCACAACTCCTAGTTTCATACATTTTCCCTTCTATTGATATTCCACACAGATTTTCTTTTCTCTGATATAATCTGCGGCCAATGGTGTAAAATAAGCACCCTTTGGAATGATTACTCTGCTGTCCCAGGCAACAACATCTTCCATGGTATACATATGATGTTTCTCATTGTTGGCTGCGCTTTCCCAAATTCCCGTATTTTTCCCTGGATTCTCCTGTTCTTTTTCCACACCACCAAACATTTTTTCTAATTCCTGTTTTCTCAGAAATTGTATCCGATACATGTCACAGATTTTTTTCTTTTTCTCCTGCAATCTCTGCACCGGTTCCGGCAAAAAAGCGGATTCTTTCCACGGATTTTCTTCCCATAAATATACCTGCATCCGATTGGTAAAACACAATGTAAGTAATTTTACTTCGGGTTCTTCCAGTAATCCGTTTTCCAGTGAATCTATCATTTTTTTTGACATTCCCGCAAGCAAAACAAACTCAATTTCCTCTAATACTCTTTCCGGAAGATTCGTACTCCAGCCTTCCTGTTCTAATATTCCTTGAGAAGTTCCTGCTTCTTCTGGTATCATACAGATTCTCAATGGATACTTTCTTTTTAATTTTTCTAGAAAAAATAACATTCCAACATCTTCTGCCATTTTGGAACAACATAGCACAAGGATTCGGCTACTTTTGTTATCATTTCCTCTTTCTTTCATGCTTTACGCTTCCTCTACAACTGCTGCACTTAAAATGGTACGTTCTACCTCAGTATGTGGTCTTGGAATTACATGGACAGAAACCACTTCGCCTACTCTTCTTGCTGCATTTGCTCCTGCGTCTGTAGCTGCCTTTACCGCACCTACATCTCCTCTGATCATAACAGTTACCAGACCAAAACCGATTTTTTCATACCCTGTAATTTCTACATTTGCTGCCTTTACCATGGCATCTGCTGCTTCAATTGCTCCAACTAATCCTTTTGTTTCTACTAATCCTAATGCTTCTTTCATCTTAAACTCCTTTCAGAACTTTTTTGTTCTTCATCCATTTTCTCTATTACTGTTTTTCTTAAAGCTGTTACTAAATCTTATTGTGATACATTCCCTGTCTCACCTTATTGTCTAAATTCGGAATAACATTGCTTGCAACTACTTTTCCGACCTCCTGTGCTACCTGTGTTCCTGCTTCGATTGCTGCTTTTACTGCTGCAACCTCTCCTCGTAAAAAGATTGTTACACCAAGGGAACCACCACTTCCAATTGTGTTTTCAATCCGTAAAATTTCTACTGCGGCTGCCTTTAAAGCTGCATCTGCTGCCATCACGGCGGTTCCGTATCCAAATGTCTCTATAAATCCCATTGCATTTTCCTGCATTTCCTACACCTCCTTTGCATGTAGTCTTATCCAACGCAAATCTTCCTCTAACATATCTGTGCTTTGGGCTGTTCCAAACTTCACCTTACTTTCCGGTTCTGTATCTACACAATAAAAAGCACTTTGTTGCCTGGGCTGTACTTCTACTCCCCTTTTATTTCGTTGATAATTTGGGCGATAAATGGTCTGATTCTGTGTGTTTTGCTGATTCTGTGTCTGAATCGGCTCTGTTTCTCTGCCTGTTCCTATAATATGTTCCACTACAGACTTTACAAATTCATCCATTTCTATTTCCCTCCTTTTTTCCACAAATATGTTTCTAATTCCGGATGAGGATTGGGAATTACAAAGGAACTGATAATGTCACCTCCAACTCTACCGGCTGCCTCTACTCCAGCCTCAACTGCCGAAGTTACTGCTGCAACTTCCCCGGTAGTTAAAAGGGTTACATGTCCTCCTCCGGGCACCTTTACTTCTTTTACGTCAATTTGTGCATCCTTACACATAGCATCTGCTGCTTCTACCGCAGCTGTATAACCTCTGGTTTCTATAACTCCAAGTGCCATCTGCTATCTCTCCTTTCCTCAATGTATTCCTTTAAATCTATCTTTTCCTCTCCAATTACATGCGTCCGTTCAAACCGTTTATCGCCTATGGGTTTTGTGGCATCAATTCCCATTTTATCGGTTGTGTTCTTCAGATGATGAGAGGCTTCTAAGGGCGACCCCAAAGCTGCCGGTATGATAAAAATATCACTGGCTGCCTGCGTTCTTGTTGTGATTGCCCACTCTACTTCCTCCGCATCAAAAATATCTACATCTTCATCCACTACCGTGACATATTTTAAGTCCTTATCTGATGCAAACGCCGAAAGTGCAGCCTGCTTTCCGTCACCTTCCTGCTCCTTCTTTATTTGTACTACTGCATGATAACGACCTGCGCCACCCATAGTCAGATGCACATTTTTCACTCCCGGTACCGTCATTTGAATGGTATTAAAAAGATTCACTTCTCTGCTAATTGCCATAGGCAGTTTTTCTTCACATCCTGATGGAAAAAATGTATGCCACAGAGGATTTTTTTGCATTGTAATACAGGAAAACTCGCAAAGGGGAAGTTCCTTTACTTCGCCATAGTAATATGCCATTTCACCAAAAGGGCCTTCTTTTTCCTTTTTCCATGGATAAACCTTTCCTTCCAGTACCACTTGTGCATCACTTAACACTTCTAAGTCTATGGTTTTGCATTTTACTGTCTCTAATGATTTTGACAATAACGCTCCTGAAACTTCTAACTTATCTGCATTGTATAAATGGGTACTTATCTGGGAACCTAAAACAACTGCCGGAACTAATCCAAACATGACTGCTATTTCCATTGGCTCTTTTCTTGCCTCATAATATGCAAACTGCTCTTGCATTTCTCTGGAAGTAATCAAAACGGTCATCTGATTTTTTCCCTTGTACCACATACGGCGAATTGATGTATAATACTTGCTTCCGTCGATACTTTTTGCCACCATCATTCCTGAAATAATAAACTTTCCATTATCCTTTTCATAATGTCGCAATACCGGGAAATAGTCTTCTAATGAAAAGGGAGCCATATGTACTTCCTGCTGGCACTTTCCTTCTGCTACATGTGTAACCGGAATTGGATATGCAATGGCAGCTGCCAAATGTTTTCTTAACTTATCTTCTGTTATTCCCATGGACTGTGCTAACAGCTTGCGACTGCCACCTAAACCGGTTACTACCTTACATGGGTATCCGTCCACCTGATGGAACAGTAGTGGAATTTGTCCCTTTGTTTTTTTCATTACTGCCATCATTTCACTATCGGCTGAGACTTTTCGGGTAATATGTGAAAGTAAGCCCTGTTGTTCATATTGCATTGTCAACTCTTTAAAATCTGATGTTACTTCCATCTTACCGCCTCCTTTGCTTCAATTCCCAGTCGATCCAGGACTCTATAAGTAATGCTTTCCACTAATTCCCATATCTTGGTAGGCTTATGATAAAATCCCGGACTGGCAGGCATAATGATTCCACCTGCTTTTCCTAATTTCAGCATATTTTCCATTGCAATAATGCTATATGGTGTTTCTCTTACCACCATAATCAACTTTTTTCCTTCCTTCAAAGCCACAGATGCACTTCGTGCCAACAGGGTATCTCCCATTCCATTTGCAATCTGTCCAAGGGAGTTCATGGAACATGGAATTACCACCATTGCATCTACCTGATAGGAACCGCTGGCTATGGGAGCAAATAAATCATCATTGTCATATACAGTCCCATATTTTTCTATTTCCTCTCGGGTAATTCCACATTCATAATTCATTACTTTTTCTCCCATCTGTGTCATAACAATTGCAAGTTCTATGCCTTTTTTATGCAACAGACGTATGAGAGAATATCCATAAATACTACCACTGGCTCCTGTGATTCCAACTACAACTTTCATTTCAAGTCCCCTTTCACGAATTTACGAACTTTTTTCTTCTGTAGCAAGAATTACCACTGTAACCGCGGTACGAATATTCGCATCATAATCTCGTAACATTCCTGCTACATGCAGTCCCATTTTTTCTTCTAATTCCTTATGGAACATTCTTTTAAATTCGGAAAACAGAGCCTGGTCTACGGATTGTTTTAACAATGCATAATTCTCTTCTAAGATTTGCAATGCATGAACTCTGTTATGACGTGTCCGGAAAATAATCATATCTTCCATACAGGATACCTTTAACTCAGTAACACCATATCCATATATTTCTTTATTTACTGCATTATACAGTTTGAATAATTCCCGTTTGTATTCCGTATTGTTGTTTTCCATCTTTTACACCATCTGCCTTATAGTTCTTCCTTTAATATTTCTTCACTTGTTACAACTTTTCCTAACACATAACGAATGTGTTCCAGTGCCGCTGCATTTTGCTGTGGAGTAGTTCCTGCCACACAGTCTTTTGGTACATATACAAAGTAACCATATTGCTGTGCATCGGTTGCTGTTATTCTGACACAAACATCCGTGGCAGCCCCTGTAATAATCAAAGTATCTACCTTAAGACTATCTAAAAGCAGTTTCAAATCTGTCTGGAAAAACCCACTGTATCGTCTCTTTTTTATTACATGATCCTGTTCTGTTGGAGTTAATTCTTCAATAATCTTTGCTCCTTCAGAACCCTCCAGGCAATGAACCGGTTCATCTCCATCCAGTTCTCTTCCAAAATCAATCATAGAAGCCCGATGCTCCTCCTGTGTATAAATAACAGGTATCTGCTTTTCATGACAAAACCCAATCAACTTTTTTACATTTTTTATCATATCCGCATCACATTTACATGGAATGGCTGCATGCTCGCCCACAAAGTCATTTTGTAAATCAATAATAAGCAGTGCCGCATGTTCTAACTTCATATGTTTTCCTCCTTCACGCAAAAAAAGGCATCGTATTCCATTGAATTACGACGCCTTTGTCTTGATTATTCCATATTCATATAACAAAAAAAGATTATTATAATAGCGTAAATACCTATACCTTAGTACAATATCTGCTATCATAATAATCTTTAAATTAATGTATACACCAATTTAACTATCACTAATTATAAAATATTTTGCTAGAAAACAATATATAAATATATTATTCTCTATTGCGTTTCTATTATAGGCACAGGTTTTTTGTTTTGTCAAGTTGATTTTTTATTTCTTACACTTCCGGTTCTGAGTTAAACAAAGGTAGCTCTCCTAAGAAATATATATCATTCCTTTTTGCTGCATCACCTTCTGCCAAAATTGCCACCTTGCTTTTAATATCTCCTCCGGCTCTCGTTACCAGCTTTTCGATTGCTTTTAACGACTCTCCTGTGGAAATCACATCATCCACGATGCAGATTCTTTTCCCTTTTAATTTCTGTGCATCTGCTTCGTCTAAATAAAGATGTTGACATCCTCTGCTGGTAATGGATTGAACAATTTCACATAATGGATCGTTCATATATGTTTTTACACTCTTACGAATAACTATATATTCGTTCATTCCAAGCTGCCTTGATATCTCAAATGCCAGAGGAATTCCCTTAGCTTCTGCTGTAACAATATAATCTATATCTTTTATTTTTTTTACCAACTCCTTTGCAGCAACATGTACCAATTCTACGTCACCTAAAATAACAAAGCTTGCAATTGATGTATCATCATCAATACGAACAATTGGTAACTCTCTTTTCAATCCACAAAGATTTAATTCGTATGTATTCATTTTTCTTCCTTTTCTATTCCTTTCTGTAAAACTTTAACTGCTTTGTTCTATCATAGGAATTTCATGTACTTTCATGCTTCTATACAATATGGTATTTTCTATGATAGAAAAAAAGACATGACAATGCTCTCTTTTGACTGCATTGTCACATCTTTTCGCTATTATAATTTACCTTTTCTACGAATATTCGTTGGAATTATAGTATGATTTTTTATTTCTGTCAATATCATCTAAGCACAATCTCTATTATGCATCTATGCATTACAGCTATATACCAGCTCTTTTTGGTAATTTTCTTCATATATTTTTTTCCAAAGTTCAAAGTTCTTTTTCCGCATCTCTTCTACATTGGTTGCTCTTGATTTACTCGGGTCCGGATAAATCGGTTCTCCAATATGAATGGTATATTCCTGTACATAGAATCCGTCTTCGCCAAGAATGTCACTATCCTCCATGGTAATAAAGCAAGGAAGAACCGGTACATTATTTCTTGCGGCAAAGGTATAGGCTCCCTTTTTCAATGGCTTTGGCTTACGGTAATTCCACCACATGCTTTGCTCCGGATAAATCAATACGAAATGTCCCTTTTGCAATACTGTGTCCATGGAACGCATGAATTTTTCCATGGTTTTGATATTCGAGCTCAGTGGCATCGTATTACAGTTTCGCATCAGCATACCGTAAAATCCCGGGAAATTGGTGTAATTACCTTCTCGAATTACACGATAGAACTTTCTTCGTTTATGTCCGGAACTTTCATATGCAATCTGCATTGCAAAGCTGTCAAAAGCATTAAAATGATTACAAGTAATTACAGCTCCACTATTCAGATTTTGAAAATGCTCTAATCCTTTGATTTCTTTGATAATTAATTGCTTATTATCAATCAAATTATTCATGAACTTTCTTGCCACAGTATAAGTAAGCTTGGTCTTTATCTTGCTTTTTACTTTTTTTCTTAAATAATCGATTTCCTCCGGCTTTAACTCTCGTGTGGGGGGATCTTCTTCCACGTCCTCATCAAATCTTCCTTCGCGCTCTAACTTTGCGATTTTCTCTAATACTACCAAACGGTCTTTTGACTTCAACTGACCGCGTTTTAACAAATTCAAATAATTATTTTCTTTGGCGATTTCATCCTTGGCAGTCTGAAGTAATCGTTCACAGGATGCTGCATCTTCCTTACGCTGCTCCTGGGTATAATTGGCAAGCACCTCCTGAATTTCTTCATATACTGCTGTCTTTTTGGCATATTTCCAAAACTGCTCTGCATATCTGGCATCTTCGTAGTGCCATGGCTTGGAAACCATAATATAGTGAATCATTTTAAATTCACTTTCCGGATAAGCAATTTCACCAAATACTTCTGTATTCCATGGTTGCTCTAACCACAATACTTTATCCTTACAGATAAGGTTCAAGTAATCTTCATCCTGTGTTACTACAAAGTTATAGGTATGAAGCAAATCCACAAATTGATCTAACACATGATTCTCACGGAACTGCTCACAATTAATCAATAACAATCCGGCATTAAAATAGTGGTATCTGTCAATTCCTAACACTTTCTCTACATACTCACCATATACATTTTCCTGAATCATTACCTGTTCATTGGCTGCGCCAACATAATTGTCCTTTAAATCATGGAAATACAATTCTGAAATATCTCCCGGTACAACGGTATCGCTATCGATATAAATTGCTTTTTCATATTCCGGGAACATCTCTGCAATAAACATTCTAAAATAAGTTGTTTTAGAATAATAGTCACGAAGAGGCAATTTGTCGCTAATGGAAGTAAGATAGTCTGTTACGTCTTCAAAACGTATGGTAAAATTATCGTTTTCCATATCTTTCACTGCCTTTTTCATTTCATCACAGATATTGGTATTTAAAATATGTATTACATATTGATAATCCTTGGATGCATTATCCATAATAGAACGCATGGATACCATTGTATATTTTACAAAATTATCATCACATGCAAAAAATATTGGTATTATATTATTACGTCTCATTTGTAATCTCCTACATTATTTGTTCGTTTTCAAACTTCTTCTTTAAATAAATATATTCATACAAAATATCATCAAACACATAGTAATGAAAAATTCTATGTATTTCGCTTACCTTCCACTGCTTTACATTGGCTGTATGCGGATATGGAAGATAAAACAAACGCTTTGAAAAATGTCTTACTACTGTGTGCTTATGTAAAAACTTCTGATCATTAAAACGTTGTGGTAACATCTTCTTTTTGGTAGTGCTCCGATATACTGCACTTTGGTCGGCAAATACCAGTTTCTTTTCCTTAATCAAATCCCTCGCCTTTGCCAATAATCCTGTTTTTCGTATTTCTTTCATATTTAACAGCAATACGCCGGCATTAATATAGTTGGGATTGATTAAGTATTTTCCATAATGATCTCTTGCTGCTGCATACTCATACCCGGAAATATCTATATTATATAGAAGGGTAATATCTCGATTAAATAAAATATCCACATCTAAATACAGCAACTTATCCGGCATTCCTTCTACAATATCCGCAAATAAACGGAGTAATGTATACGGAGAACAATATGCCTGTTCATTGGGGCAACCGCCAAATTCTCTTTCGTACAATTCGGTTACATCTACTCGAATCACTTCATTTTTTGGATCATACTTTTTCGCAATCTTATTTAAAAATGCAATCTGTGCTTCACTCACCGCCTGATATTCCGGTTTTATTCTGGTCACATCCATGGTATATACAAAAAACCGAAACGGCTCCTTGGTCTGTGTTCTTTTAAGGATGGACAACATACAGCTAAGTATTCCGTCAAACACACCTGCATTTCCGGAAAAAAGTATATTAATCATCTCTTGATTTCCTTTTCTCTTCTATTTTTATATATTTTATAATCTCCATATTGTTACGCTTTGCTCGCTCTTTCATACATTGATATACCTGATTGCGCAATTCCTGCTTCTGCTCCTTGGCAGTCTTGTCCGAATCTGCATAAAAAGGTCCATCTATATAGGTAACAATTTGAGGATTTTTAGAAAACCGCCTCTTTTGATAAGTATTCGTCAAGGAAAATACCGGTACTTTATACTGTACCGGATAATGAAACGATGTATCCTTAAAAGGTCTGATATCTGTATAAAACGGCCAGATATGTGCCTCCGGATAAATCATAATCGCCTGTTCTTCCTGCATTAGTTCTTTCATGGCATCCATAAAATTCTTATATGCCTTTCGCTCATCCGGTAATGGCAATGCCCCAAGATATGGTGTAATCTTTCCCAATACCGGCATAGATACATTATTTGGATGTACAATTACCGAAATCTTTCTCGGAAAACTAACCATGGTTGGTATTAGTGCATCTGCCATAAAATGCGTATGATTACCATATAGATAAAATGCCTTATGGCGTACTTGACGAAGTGCTTTTTTATTTACTATTTTATGATGAAAATGAAGCTTCATGTACAAAAATGCCAATGGCGTAGCTATCAAGCGATAAAAGAAAACATGTAGCAATCTGCCTACGATTCCCCTTCGCAAATAACGATAGTTTCCATCAATCTGCTTTGTAACAATATTATCACCTGCAAATTCATCATTTAATTCATCACGATAATAAATTACTTTTTCTTCTCTTTCCATAACATCCCCTTTTTGAAACACTTGTATTCTATCACCATACAAAGTCGGTGTCAACTACGTTATGTAGTTTTCATCTCTACGTCATGTGTTTTATTTTTTCATCATGTAGAAATGCCACTACTATCATACCATAAACTCCCCTTTCTGAAAACAAAAAATTATGGTTGCCCCGGTATCTGAATTCTTTTCAAATACGCAAAGCAACCATTTTCTATTCCATATCTTCTTTTATATTCTTATTCCTAATTTCTGTAGTATTTCTGTCTTTATTGCCATTCTTGCAGTTTTTAGCGGATCTACCACCTGACTGATTTCCAGATTTGCATACAATCCACACAAAAATCCTGCATCATAAAAATCAAGACTGCTGTGAGCTGCTACAAAATCCACTAATTTTTCCATTGCAAGGGATAACGCTGCATCTGTTTCTTGTGCTGTTGCAATGGATGCAAATTTTCCTTCACATGCTACAAATGGAATATCCATTTTCAAATCTTTTCGCAAGGAAACCTCTATTTCCTTGAGTTTCCGCAAATTGCATTTGAAAGGTGAATAAATCTAACTAAAATGCCAATCTGCCATATTTTGAAAGGATTTATGTGGTAGTTCTTTGACTAGAGGCACTTTAACAAGCCCCGTCTAATA
>JAAYPT010000087.1 GCA_012519695.1 Clostridiales bacterium
AGATATCAGAATTATTAGCTCTACAACCATATGTTTGTACTTCTGTATCTAATTCACTCAATGGTGCTGAAAATGGCACCTTTAACTCTTTTTCAGTCATCTACATCATCCCTACAAATCCGAATTTATATTATAATTACGCTATATATTTTTGATGAGATGTTTTAACATTATTTTGATTTACCATAGCATATTGCATGGTAGTATCAATTTGCGAATGTCCTAACAGTCTTTGTACCTGTTCTATCGGCATTCCCTTATCAATTGCTCTGGTTGCCATTGTTCTTCGAAACTTATGCGGATGAATTCTTTCAAGGTTTAAAGTCCTTCCAATATTTCGTAATCTTATCTCAACACCGCTGATTTTTAATCTCTCATGTGGGGCATCCAAAGTCACAAATAAAGCCTCATTATTATCAAATCTATTTTCAAGATACTCCTTTAAATGCACTTTGGTCTTTGCATCAAAATATACTCTCCGCTCTTTGTCACCTTTTCCATAAACAATACATTCTCTACCTTCAAAATTTATATCATCTATATTAAGATTGACCAATTCTCCAACCCTGATTCCGGTCGAATACAATAGATCAATCATAGCCAAATCTCTTTTTTCCTTACAGTTATCACGCAGTTTTTCAATCTCTTCATCCGAAATTGTATTCTTAACAATCTTCTTTGTTTTAATCTTATGTATTCTTTTCATTGGACTTTTCAAAATATAGTCTTCCTCTTCCAGCCATGAAAAGAAGCTCGAAATATTTCTACGCACATTATCAATTGTAACATTAGAACAATTATTGCGTTTTTGATAATTCGACAAATACTCCCTCATTTCCTCAGTTGTAATCTTTCGAACATTTTTCTCCGTACACGATAATAAATGTTGTACTGTCACCCTATAATAATTAATCGTTCTCTCTGAGCATCCTTCAATTCTCTTTGCTGCCAAAAACATATTTAGAAAATCTTCATTCTCTATATCCACTTTTGCTGCCTCATTTTCGGCAAATGTTTTAATAATAACCTCTTGCAGTTTTTTCATTTGAGTAATTGATAAATACTCTGACATTTCATTCAATACTGTTACAATTTTTTCTTCCATGTTGGTTTCTCCTCATCTGATACCAACATCCTACAACCATATTCTTTATAATATCTTATTTTCCTTATAGCATTCAAAAATGTAGTTCGGATTTTCATAATAAACACTGCTATTGTAATCATCTATTTTCAAACTGATAAACGAACTGTACACTTCCATCAATGCATCAACGGTTTCAATTTTTTCATCTTCTGCGACCATTTTTACAAGGCGTTTATACACCTTTCCTATATCCCAATATGAAGGCAATGCGTAACCACAATCAGACAAATTATCAAATTCTCCCATGTGAATATTTGCATCCGCAATAAAATAATCACTAACACTGTCGATATTATCGCAATGATATACATCAGCAAGTTCATAAATCTTGCTAATTCTAGTTTTTCCGAGTTTCTTCACTACATCAGCACGAATATTTTTCGTTTTCCGAGAAATATATTCGATTAGGCTGCAAGTAAAAAATAAATCATTATCTTTTTTATTTTCTCTTTCCTGACCAGCCACTATCGCACCTCCTCAAATCCTCTATAATTCAAACATTTTAATGCCTCATCTGTGCAAAAAACAATCTGATGCGTTGGATATTTAAATTTTGCTAATACCCAGAACTGTTCTCTGGTAATAGTTCCGTCTAAACATATAGAGTTTTTTATTTCTCCAGTATCACCACGCACGACAAAAACTTTATTATTTGTTTCAAATCATACTCTTTTATAACGTTCTCCCATCATTTCAACTTTTTGATTTTCTAAATTTGTGATAAACAAAAGTTATATCTCACTTACATCTTCGTCTACTATCATGAAACCCAGTGATTCAATAAAAGATTCGACTAGTCCATTTGCAATGCAAATTGCCGATTCATCACTACTTATAATTGAACCTTTCATCATCAACTTATTTAAATTATTAATTGCTTCTTCTATTTCATCTCTATTAAGCAAACAAGCTCGACTATTTTTTATACGTTTTAATAATGAAATGTACTTACTGATTTTATCTTTGCTATTTCCTATATAGTTTTGAGCAGATTTAAGCAACCGCTCATATTCATTTTTTAGTTTATTGGTATATGCTAATTGGTTTTCAAGTATATCTAATTTCCCTGATACTTGCTTTGCCATGTCAGCTGCATTCGATGCATTATCCTTTGCTTTATTTGCTGAATAATAACTAATAACACTAAATATCAAAGATAATACTCCAATTGCAAAAGAAACTATATTGTATGTTCCACCTCCTGTGAAAAAATCATTTAATTCATTTATTATATTCATTTACTTCACCTCACTAATACTTGTATTACATAAAATATTTCTGCATCAAACTGTCAAACAGCCTCTGTGTTTCGTCTAATGCTTTTTGCACGGCAACTTTTGATTTGTCGACTTGTTCTACAAATCTATAATAACTGTTCTGAATTCCCATCGGCGGTTTTATAATTTGGAAATTCGATACAATAGGTACATTCAAATTAGGCATTGTTTGACCAACTGCCATATCTTCTATCAATTTCTTGAATGATGGAAAAGATATAATTTTTTGGATATAATCTGCCGTAACTTCGCCCTTTTTCCTTATTACTAAGCTACCGGTTCCACATAAATAACCATCACATGGAACAACAGCACACCTTCCCATTTCTCCTCTTCTTCCCAGCACAACATCGTCTTTTTTCAAATGATATGCTGACAATTCCAGAAATTTTTCTGCTGAAATAGTAAGTTTATTATCTGGTGTTACTTTTCCATCAATGATATGTGAAGGATTCAGCAATGCGTGCCCACCTTCAATATAATCTTCCTTATGTAATAATGAGCCAAATGGTCCTATTTTTATTTCAGCCAGCTCAGATAATGCAACTTTTTCATATCCATATGGATTAGCAACTGGATCACCAAACATCTCGACAAATCGGGCTTTGATGAGGTTGTCTAATAACTGTAATTCTCTTTTACGAACCTTAATTATCTTTGAAATCTTATCTAGGTTAGTAGCAATTTCTGCCTGTTCTCTTAATGAT
>JAAYPT010000088.1 GCA_012519695.1 Clostridiales bacterium
AGAATTATTATGAGCATGGATTTATCCATATTCCATAACCTTTCGATATTGTTCAAATAGTGCAGTTTTTTTATGGTAAACTCCTTGTATAAAAATATAATGTAAGATATAGTATAAGGAAAATAATACGATTTTTGCGCAGAATAATGAAAATATATGTAAAAGAATAAAAAAATAGTGATAATTATATACATTTGTGATAAAATTACAATATATTAGGAATAAGGTAAGTAACAACAATAATGGGTGAATGGAGAAGGTAAAACTATGGATGAAAAAACAAATACGGAACTGGAGAGAAATAATAAGGTAGCAATGATAGCACATGCAATTGATACTGCTGTAATGATTATATTTTGCATTCTTCAGGCTGTTGCGGGGCGGCAAACAGGAATTTATGTATTAATAATAAGTATTTTGGGGATTGCACCAATTATTGCGGAGTATGCGTTCTGGAAGCAAAATCATGAAACATCTATGGTAAAGCATTTTATGGCAATCGGTTTTGCTATTTTTTATACAGTTGCATTATTTACATCAACAAATAACATGGTATTTGTTTTTGTAATACCAATGATTCTTTTAATTACCATTTATAATGATGCGCGATATTCGTTATTAATTAATATAGGAACGGTTTTAGAAAGTTTTATTGTTGTAATCGTTGGAGCAAATACAGGAAAATTTGGATATATAGGATTAGACTATGCAATTATTCAAGTAATAGTTATGATATTAATAGGTATTTATTCTTTTATGTCAGCACAGGTTTTGAATACCAATAATAAAGATAAGGTAGAAACAATAAAAAAAACTCAGAGGAAAACAGAATTGTTATTAAACAATATATCAGAATTATCAGAAAAAATGAAGAATGGAATTGAAGATATTCATGTGGAGTTAGATAAGTTAAATGCAGCCTCAAATGTAACACAGGATGCTATGAAGGAAGTAACAGTTGGAACAAATGATACGGCAGAGGCAGTACAAAAACAGCTTTTGCAGACAGAAGCGATTCAAAACAGGGTAAATATGGTCAATGAAGCAGCGGATAACATTACAGAAAGTATGCGTGAAACACTGAACGTATTGGAACGTGGAAATCAAGATGTTAAAATTATGACCCAAATGGTAGAAAAATCTGTGCAAAATGGAGCAGCTGTTGCAGAAAAGTTACAGACACTGGATAAGTATATGGCAGAGATGAATTCTATTGTTGAGTTAATAAGTGGAATTACTTCTCAGACCAGTCTTTTATCATTGAATGCAAGCATAGAAGCAGCGCGAGCAGGAGAAGCGGGTAAGGGATTTGCGGTAGTTGCAACGGAAATCTCAGGGATGGCAACCCAGACACAGGATGCAACAGAGCACATTACAGCACTTATTAATAATGTTTCCGGTGCCATTAGTGAAGTTGTGGAAGTAATTCATCAAATGATAGCAGGAATTGATGAAGAAAAACAGGGTGCAGCAAATACAGCCGACAGTTTTTCAGAAATTCAGAACAATACATATGCCATACGGGATAGTGCAAAAGATTTAATGAACCATATTGTAGAATTAAAAGAAGCAAATAATGAGATTGTAGATTCCATTCAAACGATTTCTGCAATTTCCGAGGAAGTTTCTGCACATGCTAGTGATACCTTAGAGTCAGAAGAAGCCAATACTAGTATTTTGGATAAGATGAAAGAAAAAATGCAAGAATTATTGCAAGAAATTAATCATTAAATCCTTATATTGCTGTCTAGAATTTTGTGTGATATAATGGGAACAGTCACAAAATAGTACATTAGAACTAGAAAATAAAATAGAAAAGGATGATAATGTATGATGACAGAAGAATTGCGAGAGC
>JAAYPT010000089.1 GCA_012519695.1 Clostridiales bacterium
ATTAGACACCTTAATTTTACCATAACAAAAGAGTAAGTTCCTTATATTTTGGGCATTTTCTTAAAGTTGTTTACTACTAGCCCAGAAAAAATAGGGGTTGTGGATAAAAGTACGGAAACTCAAGTAAGTTATGCTTGACCATATTTTTGTAATTGGATAAAATATATATAAGATTACATTCATTAAGCAATGAACAGATTGGAGGAATAGAGAATGAAGAATCTGTTTGAACACACAAGTGCCCCTTGGGTAAAATATAGCAGCTATGAATATCGCACTGCTGATGATGGCACTTTATATATAGTAGTTTCAGAAAATGCAAAACCTCAGATGTACCGCCCAATGCAGGATGCCAATGCACTTGTCCTTGATGCGGTTAATATTGGTCTTATGGCTATGCATAAAGCAAATGATGATATATTGCAACAGATGGTTCTTGATTTCGTATCTGCTTATGGATTCCTTGGTTTTATGACAGCACTGCCGACAACGGCACAGTTTGTTACATATGAATCCGTATATCTTCCTAAAAACCACTTTATAAAAGAAGGAGCTCTTTCAACAGAGGATTATCATACTTACTTCTACCCTTTTGAAAAGCTTGATTTTCACAAGAAAGGTACTGAATCCGGATGGTCTGTTACAGATAAAGATGAAATTGCTGTTGTGATGGCAATGGGGAACAGTCCTCAGGCTGTATCCATGAGTTTTCAAAGGGAATATGCTGAACGATATGACTGGCTCATAAAGGAATTTACTGACTGGGCTTTTACATATATGACAAGTTTTCTCTATTACCATGACTATGATTCGATAGATGAACAGACAAAAGACCTGTATCGGCAGGGAATGTCGGCATTTGGCGGTATATCTCCGACATATCATATAGCATTGGAAAAAGATTCACCTGTTATAGTATGGGATTTCCATTCGCTGCTTGTTATGATACAGATGTGCTTTTCTTTTATGCTGACAGATGAAAGCTGTGAAATGAAATTGTGTAAGCACTGTGGTAAAGCATTTATCGCAAGCCGCAAGGGAAATGAGTTCTGCTCTCCGAAATGTAAAAATCAATATAATGTGTATAAAACAAGAGCAAAAAAGAATAATACTGATGAATAAAATCGTTTTTTATAATGTTCAGGGGGTTTGCACGCAATGAGTGAAATCATTAAAACTAATACAGAATATTCAAAGTGGATTAAAGAAGTTTCTTTAAGATTCCGCAACAGCCAGATAAAAGCTGCAACAAAAGTTAATAGAGAAATGCTGTTATTTTACTGGTCTATTGGGCATGATATATCAGAGAATTACAATGAAACCAAATACGGAAAATCTTTTTTCAAAAATCTTAGTCTTGATTTGCAGGATGCACTACCTGATGTAAAATCATTTTCTGTAACTAATTTAAAATATATGAAATATTTTTACGATTTATACAGCAATTCAAATCGTCAACAACTTGTTGACGATTCAGACACACGAATATGTCAACAAGCTGTTGACGATTGTATTTTTATGATTCCGTGGGGACATCATATTCAGATAATCAATAAATGTAAGGGTAATTTGGATAAGGCTTTGTTTTTTGTTAAAAAGACATATGAAAACAACTGGTCAAGAGCCGTCCTTTTAAATTTTCTCGATACAAACTTGTATGAAAGAGAAGGTAAAGCCATTACAAATTTTGAAAAGCTGCTTCCTGATATTGGCAGCGATCTTGCCCGAGAAATCACAAAAGACCCATATAATTTTGATTTTCTTACTCTCAGAGAAGGGTATGATGAAAAAGAATTGAAAGATGCACTCATGGATAATATTCAGAAATTCCTTCTTGAACTAGGTCGTGGATTTGCTTTTGTCGGTAGAGAATACCGGCTTGTTGTCGGAGATACTGAACAATTTATTGATATGCTGTTCTACAACATACAAAAACACTGTTATGTTGTAATTGAAATCAAAACAAGGGCATTTGATCCCGGAGATATGGGGCAATTAGGAACTTACATTGCAGCTACAGACGGAATACTGCGAACAGATAACGATAATCCTACAATTGGCTTACTTATATGCAAAACAAAAGATAATGTTCTGGCTCAATATGCTACCAGTGCAGTGAATGTTCCTGTTGGAATTTCCGAATATGAACTTAATAATCTGATTCCTGATGACTATAAAAGTTCAATGCCTACTATTGAAGAGATAGAACGAGAATTGAAAGACTAAAATATGTTGCTATTTTTAAGTAATATCCAAACACCCATATAATCGGGTAGGAGGTAAATAATTATTTTATTTACCGTCCGCCCACACCACCCGGCATACGGTTCCGTACCAGGGCGGTTCTTTAGTTTTCACTAACTATTAGATAATAGTCAAGCATGGATGTATATCCCAGCTTGGCTATTATTTTCTTTGAAAAGATTTGGTTCAAGGCTTTCGCCATTCTCCAGTAACCTTTTCTACTATAAGCAAGTTCCTTGACTTTCCAATCTTCTAGCCCCAGCGCTTTCAGCATTCGATATTTTGTCTTGATTCTCTTCCATTGTTTCCAATAGACTGCTCGGATTCTCCGTCTTGCCCATTCATCCGTTTTTATGAGAAGTCCTTTCATGTCTGCCAGCCTGAAATATTCCACCCAGCCTTGCACATACTCTTGATATTTCTTCTCACGTACTTCATTGCTAATGCCTTTATTTCGGTCGGTAAGTTCTCTGATTTTGTTTTTCATCTTAATTACCGACTTTGGATGTATTCTTAATCTGCATTTTCCCTTATGTCTATAAAAGGAATAGCCAAGATACTTGACCTTGCTGATGTGTGCCACCTCTGTTTTCTTCCGATTAACTTTGAGGAATAGTTTTCCTTCTATAAACGGAATAATGTTTTCTAAGGTTCTTTCTGCACTTTTCCTGCTTTTGCAAAAAATCATACAGTCATCTGCATAGCGGACAAATCTATGTCCTCTACGTTCCAGTTCCTTGTCCAACTCATTTAGCATTACATTACTAAGTAACGGACTAAGCGGACCACCTTGCGGCATACCGACCTCTGTACGTTCAAACATTCCATTTGCGATTACTCCCGCATTCAGGTATTTGTGTATTAAAGATATCACTCTGCCATCTTTGATGGTTTTTGACAATACTTCTATCAGCTTACTCTGGCATACAGTGTCGAAGAACTTTTCCAAGTCCATATCTACCACATATACATAACCTTCGTTTACATGCTTTTGGCATTGTCTAAGGGCATCGTGTACTCCTCGCTTTGGCCTGAATCCAAAACTGTTCTCTGAGAATTGCTCCTCATAGATTGGCGAGAGTTCCTGTGCTATTGCCTGTTGTACAACTCTGTCAACAACAGTTGGAACTCCAAGCTTTCTGAACTCGCCTTTTGTTTCCTTGGGTATTTCTACCCTTCGAACCGGGGTAGGTTTATATTTTCCTTCCCTTATCTCCTGGATTAAGGATTCCTGGTTTTCTCTAAGGAAGGGCAGAAGTTCATCCACCTGCATACCATCGATTCCGCCTTTTCCTTTGTTTTTCCTGACTTGCTTATAGGCGTTGTGAAGATTGTCTTTTCACAAAATCAAATCCAGAAGATTGTTCGTCCAATAGTCTGTGATGACACCGCTCTTTTCAGTAATCTTAGAGTAGTCGAACACTTCTGCATACTCTTTCTGTTCCGCAGATACCATTTGCAGATAGTCTTCCATATGAAGTTGTCTGTTCTTAAATCTACTTTCAGTTACATTCATTGCTTGTGTCTCCTAAAGTTCAGCCCTTCGCCGATGTCTTAAGCCATCGGTTTACTATGGCTTCTGCTGACTTCTCGCCATTCGTTGTTACTGACGGATTTCATACTCTGTTTCCATCCGCTGACGAGACCTCCCTTGGTACCACACGTCACTTTCTCTCCATATATCTGCCACATTTACTTTAGTTAATTCCGAGTAGTTATTGGACTTTGACTTGTTATGCAGCCTTATCCTTAACTATAGCCTCATGTGATTTCTGTTCGTCAGACCAGAGATTTGCCTCCACCTTCCTTCAGATTCCCCTCACGTTAATCATAGTCTTGCTATGAACAGGACACCCTTGGTCTTGGCTGTATCCTTCCCACTACTAGGGCGGATTAGGAACTTTCATCCATTAGCGACGTGCGCCGCAAGGCGCACATACAACAGCAGGAAATCTATATATAGAGACCTCCTGCTGTATTTTTAATTTGTATATATCAACTCACGAATTACAATTTCTTCTGCCCTGCTCTGAATGCTATTCATCTTCCGTATCCATCCAAGTTGGTCTGTAGATTTCATATGCTCAGTTAATCCTTCCCTCTTTGCCATCTGTTCCATAAGCCGGTCCAACATTTCATGACATTCTTCCTCAAGGTCTTCGAGCTGTTTCCATAATTTTTCAGTAATAACCAGATGGAGATATTCTGATGGGTAATTTTCACATAAATATTTCTGACGCATTCTGCCATATTTACCAATATTATAACTGCTTCCATCACCTAATGAAATATCCGGTATCAGATAGTCACCTTCCCAATGATATGTTAATTCCATACGCGACTGCCTCCTTTGTGTTATGATATACAGGTAAGAAAAAATATTACCTTCTTTTCTACAACATCTGCGCTTCAATTCACCACAAATGAGCCAGCCGCCTATGTTGTGCATTAGCAGATGTAGAAATCCGCTAAATTACAACATTTATGGGGATATCTGACATCTACAGTTCACAGCATATCACTTCATTTCCATATGCCTGGGCAGTATCGATGCTGCGGTATATGATGAATTGACCATGGAGCAACTAAACGGATTTAACTGCTTATTAAGGGATGAAATTGGTTTTTGGACGGAGCTTTGTTATCAAAAAATGCCGGCTTCCCGCTTCCTGATTCAGAAAAATGAGTTTGAAATGCAGGAATTAGTACGAACGTCTACACTGCTTTGTTTTACTACGAATCTTGCAAGATATTCAGGGGATGCACTTCACGGAAGGAAAATCATTCCTATTATAAATACCCAGGCAGATGTTACATATCACTTGATTTGCTGTTCTAAGCAGTTAGAAGAACGGTTACGGGATATAAGTAGAAGAAGTTAAGGAAAGGGTTTTAAAACATATGAATAATAATGAGAAAAAAATTGATAAAGGATTACAAGGCAATGAAAAGATAGAAGAAGCCATTGTGGCACTTCAAAAGGAACCGACACAGGAAATGTTAGCGCATACACTTACCGTAATACGTCGGCGTATGAAAGAAAACGGACAGTTTATTGTGGCAGTTGAGCCACAAAATGGAGATACCGGACTGAATGTACAGGCAGTTAAAACCCAGGATGGCGAACAGTGGTGGACCGTATTTACCAGTTTTGAGGAAGAAGTAAAAGGTTCGGGAAGTGTCATGTCTACCTTTTTAGCAGATATAGAGCAATTGCTTAAGTCTGCGCGGGAGGTAAAAGGAATCATTGTGAATCCATGGAACAAGACGATTATGTTGGATAAGTCTTTGATTGATATTGTGTTGGGAATACAGCCTTAAAATTAAAAAATAAAAATTAGATAATAAAAATAGCGGGAAACATTGATGTATTCAGTGTTCCCGCTGTTTTTTTGCCTCTTGAAAGCAGAATCTTTCCGGTTTCTTTGCAAAGATTTTACATAGATTTTTCATAATCTGGTATTTATATTTTACGTTTGCCTTTTATACTCTTTCTTGCAGTCGGGAAAATCACTGCTGAGAAAAAGAAGAAAATGAATGTAAAAGAGAGGAAGAAAGATTATGAAGAAACTCATCGTAGCTCTTATGGTTATGGCAATGACAGCCACCGCAATGGTTGGGTGCGGTTCAAACAACACAGACAGTAAAAATGACAGCAATACAAGTACACAGGCAGATGCAAATGCAGATACGGATGAAGGAAGTTCTAATGCAGGAGGAACAATCAATGTAATCTCCCGTGAAGATGGTTCCGGTACAAGAGGTGCATTCATTGAATTATTTGGAATCGAAGAAAAAGATGCTGATGGCAATAAAGTAGACAATACAACAGAAGAAGCAACTATTGCAAACAGTACAGAAATTGTTTTATCAAATGTAGCAAGTGATCCAAGTGCAATCGGTTATGTATCCTTTGGTTCTTTAAATGACAAGGTAAAAGCATTAAAGATTGACGGAGCAGAAGCTACTGTAGATAACATCAAGAGTGGTACATACAAAATTTCTCGTCCATTTAATATTGCAACAAACGGAACTCCAAGCGATGCAGCTCAGGATTTCATCAACTACATTTTAAGCTCTGAAGGACAGAAAGTAGTAGAAGATGCTGGATATATCGCTTCCGTAGATAATGCAGAAGCATATGCAAACAGCGGAGCAAAAGGAAAAGTTGTTATTGCAGGTTCTTCTTCTGTAACACCGGTTATGGAAAAATTAAAAGAAGCATATGCAAAAGTAAATTCCGATGTAGAAATTGAAATCAACCAGAGCGATTCTACTACAGGTTTACAGGCAGCTATGGATGGAACCGCAGATATCGGAATGGCATCCAGAGAGTTAAAAGATAGTGAAAACTCATTAACACCTACAGTTATCGCAATTGATGGTATTGCAGTAATTGTAAATAATGATAATTCTGTTGATGATATGACAGCAGATCAGATTAAAGCAATCTTCACAGGTGAAACAACCACTTGGTAAAATTACCAAGTTCACCTTTATTCGATATCCCAACCTTGAGGGGGACTGCTGATATGGCAGTCCCTTTCAACCACGAAAAATGGAAGGAGTAATTATGGGAAAAAAAGTAAAAGAAACATTTGCGCATGTTATATTTTTTATAGCAGCATTGACATCTATTTTGGCCGTTTTACTAATCTGTGTATTCCTATTTGCAAATGGAATACCTGCTATGAAGGAAATAGGCTTATTTTCGTTTTTGACAGGTACAAAGTGGGCACCAAATAACTCTCCGGCATCTTTTGGAATTCTCCCTATGATTATAGGAAGTATTTATATTACTGCGGGAGCTATTATTGTAGGTGTACCGATTGGTATTTTAACAGCCGTTTTTATGGCATGTTTTTGCCCGAAAAAAATTTATGGCCCCTTAAAAGCAGCAATAGATTTGTTGGCAGGAATTCCATCCGTTGTTTATGGATTCTTTGGCTTGGTGGTATTGGTACCATTTATGCGAGAACTGTTTGCAAAATATGAGTGTAGAGGAACCAGTATAATTACCGCTTCGTTGTTGCTGGGACTAATGATTTTACCGACCATTGTGGGAGTCAGTGAATCAGCGATTCGTGCAGTTCCGGAAAGTTATTATGAAGGAGCACTTGCATTGGGAGCAACCCATGAAAGAAGTGTATTTTTTACGGTGGTTCCGGCAGCAAAGTCCGGTATCATGGCAGGAGTTATATTAGGAATCGGACGTGCAATCGGAGAAACAATGGCAGTCATTATGGTAGCAGGAAACCAGGCGCGTATTCCAAACAGTATATTCCAGGGAGTGCGTACACTTACTTCTAATATTGTAATTGAAATGGGTTATGCAGCAGACTTACATCGTCAGGCATTGATAGCAACAGGAGTGGTACTGTTTGTATTTATTTTGATTATTAACCTGTTATTCTCAATTTTGAATAGGAGGAATGAAGCATGACAAATCAGAAAATCAGTAAGGGAAAACGTGGACCTTTGTCCTGGCTATTGTTTATATTAGTAATGGTAGCAGCACTTATTACCTTTAGTGCATTGCTTTTCCTCATTGTACATATTTTGTGGAATGGAATTCCACACATTAAACCAAGTCTTTTTGCATGGGAATACAACAGTGAAAATGTGTCTTTAATGCCGGCATTGATTAATACACTGTTAATTACCATTGTTACACTTATTATTGCAGTTCCCATTGGTATTGGCTCTGCCATCTATATGGTGGAATATGCGAAAAAAGGAAATAAAATAGTAAAAGTTGTGCGAATTACAGCGGAAACATTATCAGGTATTCCATCTATCGTATATGGTTTGTTCGGTATGTTGTTTTTTGTAACAACGTTGAAATTCCGTTTATCTCTTTTATCCGGTGCATTAACCTTGGCAATTATGATTTTGCCGTTGATTATGCGTACCACGGAAGAGGCATTAAAATCTGTACCGGATTCTTACCGAGAGGGAAGTTTTGGACTGGGAGCAGGACGTGTGCGTACAATTTTTCGAATTGTACTTCCGGCAGCAGTACCGGGAATTCTTTCCGGAGTCATTCTTGCAATCGGACGTATTGTAGGAGAGACAGCAGCATTGATGTATACCGCAGGAACCGTTACAGAAGTAGTAAGTGGAAAAGGACTTTCCTGGTTAATGGATTCCGGACGTACTCTTGCATATCATATGTATGCATTGTCATCCGAGGGATTTCATACAGACGAAGCATATGCAACAGCAGTTGTGTTACTGGTAATTGTTATGATTATTAACTGGGTTTCTAATCGCATTGCCAAAAAAATTGCGAAAGTGTAAGCAATAAACCGAAAAGGAGAATTGTTATGATAAAACAACCAACACCTAAAATTAACATTAGCGGGCTGGATTTATATTATGGAGATTTCCATGCGTTAAGGAATGTAAATCTTCCGATTTTATCCAACGAAATTACCGCTTTTATTGGACCTTCCGGATGTGGAAAGTCAACCTTATTAAAATCCTTAAATCGTATGAATGATTTAGTAGAGGGATGTAAAATTACAGGAGAAATAACCTTAGATGGTACCGATATTTATCACAATATAGACACCAATGAACTGCGTAAACGTGTGGGAATGGTATTCCAGAAGCCAAATCCATTTCCAATGAGCGTTTATGACAATATTGCCTATGGTCCTCGTACTCATGGAATCCGCAATAGAGCTCAGTTAGATGAAATTGTGGAAAAATCACTGAGAGATGCGGCAATCTGGGATGAAGTGAAGGATCGTTTGAAAAAGAGTGCACTGGGACTTTCCGGTGGACAACAGCAGAGAATTTGTATTGCCCGTGCCCTTGCGGTAAATCCGGAAGTAATCTTAATGGATGAACCGACTTCTGCCTTAGACCCGATTTCTACCTCTAAGATAGAAGATTTGGTCATAGAATTAAAGAAAGACTATACAATTGTAATGGTAACACATAATATGCAGCAGGCAACTCGTGTTTCTGACAAAACCGTATTTTTCCTTTTAGGTGAAATTGTAGAATATGGTGAAACAGAAAAAATGTTCTCTGTTCCACAGGATAAGAGAACCGAAGACTATATTACAGGAAGGTTTGGTTAATTATGAGAAATCGCTTTGACAGACAATTAGAACAACTGAATAATGAGTTAATTGAAATGGGAAATTTGATTGAGCAGGCAATTCAAATGTCTGTAAATGCGCTGATTCGCAAAGATGTAGAGGCGGCAAAAAATACCGTTGCGTTTGATCAGGAAATTGACCGACAGGAAAGAGATATTGAATCCTTGTGTATGAAACTTTTGTTACAGCAACAGCCGGTTGCAAAGGATTTGCGTTTGATTTCTGCGGCGTTGAAAATGATTACAGATATGGAGCGTATCGGAGATCAGGCATCTGATATTTCTGAGATTACCATTGCCCTGGCGAACGAACCATACATAAAGGATTTAACTTTGATTCCACAAATGGCAATGGAAACCACAATTATGGTGACACATAGTGTAGAAGCATTTGTACAAAAGGATTTGAAGCTGGCACAGTCAGTAATTGATAACGATGACACCGTAGACGACTTGTTCAGTGAAATTAAAGAAACGTTAATTGCTTTGATTCGTACCAATGCAGAACATAGTGAGCAGGCAACAGATTTGCTTATGGTAGCAAAATATTTTGAACGTATCGGAGATCATGCAACCAATATTGCAGAATGGGTAATTTATTCCATTACCGGACATCACGATTCTATTCCGGTAGATAACAAAGAAGAATAGCAAAAGGAAAAAGAGACTGGCGGGAGAAATATTTCTCCCGGATCCAGTCTCTAATTGGATTAACTTCTTTTGCTTTTTTCATAATATCAGCAGCATGATAAACGAGATAGTCGCTTAACTGCTGCAATTCCTCCGGAGAAAATCCAGAGGATTTTTCAATTGTACCACCGGGGAGAATTCCCTCGGCAAAGTCTTTTTCGCCACGTTCAAAGGATACCCGGACGGTTTTCTCACCTTTATGCATGAAAAGTCCGGAGTAGGTCATGCGAAGTTCTTCAGAACGATTCATCTTATTTCCTCCATTGATAATAAACAAGTTGAAAATAGAAACTATATTTATTATACAACAAAAAAAGAAAAAAATACGGTGAAAATTAATCCTGACGCATTAAATATAATAAAGATCCCCAGAAACCAAAGATAACTGTTATCCATCCACAGAAAATAACTACAAAAGTGGTAGGAGTGGTTGCCGGTAAATGAATCATGTCTTTTAGTAAAAATCCTACAATAAGAGAAGGAACAAATACTGCCAAAGTACGAAGAACCACATACATTGTAGTGGCAGATGCAAAACCATTGGATTCAAAGTGTTGAGATAGTTTATATAATTGTTTCATAATAGTACCCTCCTTTTATAATATGAGGATAACAGAAGAAAGTAAAATGTAGTTCTAAGTATAAGTAAAGTGTGTGTAAAATTCTGGTAAACCATTTTGGGACAAAGAGTTGAGATAAAAAGGTTTTTTCTTGCTCACAAAACACGAAAGTTATATAATAAAAAATATATGGAGAAAAATAAGAGAGAAGGCAGGAATAGAAATGAAACTAGGAATTACAATGGAAGGCGGTGCCAGCAGAACCGTATTTAGCTGTGGCGTTACAGATGCATTTTTAGAGGAAGGAATTATGCCGGATTACTTTATCGGAGTTTCGGCAGGAATCGCCTATGGCGTATCTTATTTATCCAAGCAAAAAGGAAGAAATCTGGAATTGGCTACAAAATATATGCCGGACAAGCGTTATATGGGCGTAAAGCATTTATTGAAAAAAAGGAATTTTTATAATCTGGACTTTGCTTTTGGCGAGGTGCCGAATAAATTGTTGCCCTTTGATATGGATGCATTTGAAGCATATCCGGGAAAAGTAGTGGCAGGTGTGACAAATATTCATACCGGGAAGGCAGAATATATTGAAGTACCAAGAAGAGATGACAAGTATGAGGTAATTGTGGCAAGCTGTGCATTACCAATCTTATTTCAACCGGTAAAAGTAGGAAAGCATTATTATCTGGACGGTGGGTTAGCAGACTCCATTCCTTATAAACAGGCAATCAAAGAGGGATGTGACAAGAACATTGTAATTCTTACCAGAGAACGAGGCTATGTAAAGAAGCAGGAACGTGCGGGAATTATTTCACAGAAATTATATAAAAAGTATCCGAAAATTGTAGAAGATTTAGAGAAAAGACCGGAACGTTATAATGTTTGTATAAAAGAGCTGTTTGAAAAGGAAGAGGCAGGAGAAGTCTTTGTAATAGCACCGGAAACTACTTACGGTATTGGACGTACAGAATCAGATCCGGAAAAACTTACAAAATTGTATGAAGAAGGCTATCGCCAGACAAAGGAATTGATGCCGGCATTGAAAAAATATCTTGGCATGGAATAGGTTTGTAAAATAAAGGAGAGCAGATTTGAAAATCTTTCATTTATCAGATTTACACATAGGAAAGCAACTACATTATTATAGTCTTAAGGAGAATCAACAGGCAGTATTGCATCAGATTGTGGAACGGGCACAGGAATATGCTCCGGATGTAATTTTGATTTGCGGAGACATTTTCGATAAATCCGTACCATCGGGAGAGGCATATACACTGTTTGATGATTTTTTAAATGAGCTTTCTGAAAAATTGCCGGAAACACCGGTATTAATCATTGCAGGCAATCACGATAATGCACAACGACTGAATTATGCCAGCAGTTTTTTAGAGAAACATCATATCTATGTGTCAGTTCTTCCACCACAGCAGCCGGGGGAACATTTAAAGAAAATACAGTTACAGGATAAATGGGGAACAGTGAATTTTTATCTGCTTCCCTTTTTAAAACCGGGATATGTGAGACATCTTTTTGAAGAAGGTGTTGTAACGGATTATGAAAGTGCAGTGCGTGAGGTATTGGCAAGAGAAAATATTGATTACCAGGAGCGAAATGTCTTACTGTCCCATCAGTTTTATACCAATGGCGGAAAAGCACCGGAGCTTTGCGAGTCTGAAAATACAGTGCTTTCCGTGGGAGGACTGGATAATGTGGATGTGTCTGTCATAGAACAGTTTGACTATGCGGCACTTGGACATATTCATGGAGCACAAATGGTCAAAAAGCCATCCATTCGTTATTGTGGCACACCGTTAAAATACTCCGTCAGTGAGGAACATCATAAAAAGTCCATTACTATGGTAACACTGGAAGAAAAAGGAGCAGAACCAATTATTGATACCATTCCGCTTGTACCAATACAGGAAGTGCGAAGAGAAAAGGGAATGTTAAAAGAGATATTAGCGCGGGCAACGAAGGAAAACTGTCATGACTTTATCAGTGTGACAATGACAGATGAAAAAGAGCCATATAATCCGAAAGAACAGTTAGAAGAAGTGTATGATTTTATTTTGGAACTTCGCATTGAAAACAGCAGAACCAAAAGTCTGATAGAAGAAAAAGAAGGATTAGATATGCAACTGCAACCAATGGAGATTTTCCGTTCTTTTTATGAAGAAATGAATCAGCAGACGCTGAGTGAAACAGAGGAAAAGATTGTGGCAGATATTATCAATCAATGCAGGGAGGATGAAGCATGAAACCGGTAAGACTTACTATGTCGGCATTTGGTTCCTATGCAGGTGTAGAAACCATAGACTTTGAAAAAGTAAACAATGGAATTTTCTTAATTACAGGAGATACCGGTGCCGGAAAAACAACAGTATTTGATGCCATTACTTATGCATTGTTTGACCAGACCAGTGGTGGGCGCAGAGAGGGAGAAATGATGCGCAGCCAGTATGCAGATGGAAATACGCCTACTTATGTAGAGTTTATTTTTTCTTATCAGGGGAAAATCTATGGCATCCGCCGCAATCCAAACTATAAAAGAACCAGCAAAAGACGAAATAAAGAGGGAGAATTAACCCTTACCAATGAGGCAGCAGCAGTAGAGCTTACTATGCCTGACGGTCAGGTGTTTCCCGGAAAGATTCGTGATATTAATGAAAAAATTATAGAGATTATCGGAGTGGATGCAGGACAGTTTACCCAGATTTGTATGATAGCACAAGGGGAATTTATGAAGTTGTTACATGCCCCATCCAAGGAACGAAAAGAAATCTTTGAACGTGTTTTTGATACGCGAATTTATCGTTTTATCCAGCAAAAACTGAAGGAGCAGGCAAAACAGGTATATGGAAATTTAGAAGATAATCGAAAACTGTGGGCACATGAAGTAGAGAGTGTTGCCTGCTTTACCAACAGCAAGTATTTTTCCGCATGGGAAGAATGTAAAGACAAGAAAGAAACCCAGGCAGAGCAAACCATAGAGATTGTAGGTCAGATGTTAGAAGAAATGAAGGAGCAGCGGGAAAAAGTAGAGGAATTTCTTCAGAAAAAACAAAAATGTGCCACAGACAACAGTATTAAGAAAAAACAGGCAGTAGATATCAATCATCAGTTGGAACAACTGGTGCAGGAAGAACAGAAAATTGCACAGACAAAACTTCGGATAGAAAATAATAAGGTAAAATTGCAGAAAATCCTGGAGCAACAGCAGGAACAGGCAAAAGTTTATCAAACGCAGGTGCCAAGTCTGCAAGAACAAATCGCAGGGTGGAGAGCACTTTTGCCGAAATATGTGGTTTTAAAAGAAAAACAGGAAAAACTCCGTCAGACAGAACAAAGGAAAACAGAGGCAGAAAAGAGACTTGCAGTTTTAGAAAGCGAATCGCAGAAGAAAAAGCAGGAACTAGAGAAAAATGCAGTGCAAATTCAGCAGTTAGAACAGGCACCGGAAGTATTGTCAGAGCTTCTATTAAAAGAGAGAGCATTAGCGGAAAAACAGCAAAGCCTGGAAGAAATGAAACAGCGGGCAGAGCGGATAGAAAAGTTACAGAAAGAGTGCGAAAAGCAAAGAGAACAGGTGCAAAAGCAACTGGAGGATTATCAGGAAAAGAGTAGAGCCTACGAAGAGAAAAATCGCATCTTTATAGAAGAACAGGTGGGAATCATTGCTGAAAAACTTCAGGAAGGAGAACCATGTCCGGTTTGTGGTTCCTTAGAACATCCCAAGAAGGCTTGTCTTTCCCAAGAAGCAGTTACTCAGCAGGAAGTGGAACAGGCAAAAAAACAGCGTGAACAGGCAGATAGTTTACTGAATCAGAAAAAAGAGGCTTATCAGGAAAAAAGAGGACAGGCAGAAAAGGAACAGTCTCTATTAGATCAGGAAGCACAGCGTATTTTTGACAGAAAATTAGAAGCAGAAGAGATACTACAACAGCGTATACAGTGTAAAGAAGAATATGCCAAGGTAAAAAAACAGCGCGGTGAGGCAGAAGAACAAAAGAAGTCCTGCGAAGCATATAAAAAACAGCAGGAGAGGTTACTAGAGGAGCAGGAAAAATTATCCAAAGAGCGAGAAGATGCAACACAAAACTGTTTTCAATTACAGGCAGAACAGAAAACGGCAAGTGAAACCTTGCAGAATATAGAGCAGGAACTTCCTTATAAAACAGAACAGGAATTGCGGGAAAATCTGCGAAAAACAGAACAGAAGAAGACAGAACTGGAGCAGCAAAAAGAAGCATTGGAAAAACAAGTGCAGGAGTTGCAGCAGTCTCAGGCAAAGGAGCAGGGAACGTTAGTTACATTAGAAGAACAGTTTGCTAAGAGAAAACAGGAGCTTTCCGGAAAAGAAAGAATAGATACGAAAGAATTAGAAGAACAAGCGCAAAAGCTGGCAATGGATATAAAGCAATTAGAGCAGCAAAAGATTCTTATTGCAGGAAAAGAAAGCTGCAATCAGCAGGCGCAGGAGAATTTGAAAAAGTTGTATCAAAAGAGAAGTGTTTTGGAAAAGGAATATGAGGTTATCCATGATTTAGACCGTACTGCCAACGGAAATTTGAATCAGCAGGCAAGATTAGATTTACAGACCTATGTGCAAAGACGTTACTTTAAATATATAGTAACAGAAGCAAACCGTCGTTTGGTAAAAATGAGCGACAGCCAATTTATATTGCAGTGCAGGAATATGGAGAATTTGGGAAAACGTGGAGAAGTAGGACTGGATCTGGATGTATATGACTTAGTTACAGATAAGGTAAGAGATGTAAAAACACTGTCAGGTGGAGAGTCCTTTATGGCAGCATTGTCTATGGCACTTGGAATGGCAGATATTATTCAACGTATGGCAGGAAAAGTACATTTGGATACCATGTTTATTGATGAAGGATTTGGTTCACTGGATGAAGAATCCAGAAGTAAGGCAATCGGAATCCTGACAGAATTAGCAGGAAATAGCCGATTGGTAGGGATTATTTCCCATGTAACGGAGTTGAAGGAACAGATAGACCGCAAACTGGTAGTAAGCAAAACCGAAAAGGGAAGTAAAGCACAGTGGATTTTGGAAAGTTAAAGAAGATTCAATACCCAAAACATTTTAATTTATAAGTAATAATGAAAATACTATGCTTACACAATCATTTGAAGAGAAATGCAATAACGGTAAGAGATATTTGAGAAAATTCAACAGGAGTAAATACATGGCTTATAGAAAACAATGTATACTTTGTGCAATCATTAGTTGTCTAATAATGAGTTCGACCTTTATTTCTTTCACCTATTGTATAGGGAGAAGAATAGCAGCTAAAGATGTACCTTATGGATTATCAGAAAATTATATAAAACTTGTTAGGGAAAGCCTATGTGAAAAGTCAGTGGAAGAAATTATTGATTTAGAAAATGATACGAATGTAACAATTATTTCGGAATATTCTAATGAAAATTATATTGCGCTGTATGATCCAAGATATTATTTTTATAATGAAAATCCGGTGCAATCTATCGGTGAGCGAAGATATTTTTCTAAAAAAGATTATTTAGAACATACCAAGACAGGAGTAGCGGTAGCTTGGTCAGAAAGCCAACTGTTTGGGGGAAATATACAGCAGATGACACAGAAAGGAATCTGTGAAGAGTGCATTTTCTTAATTGACACATCAAGTAAATTGTATCAATCAGGAATCGATTATATAGTAAATATGACATCAGTGGAAAAAATGGGCGAGACAATATATATCGATAGTGACGATACAGAGAAACTACAAAAAATAGAGCATAGGCTTGTTTCAGAGGGGTATAAAGTAGCAGAAAAAAAACAAAATACATGGATAAAAATAGAAGATATAATACCACAGAGTTTGTATGAAATAGTAGTGTTTGCGGCAAATGCAGCATTATATCCTATTTATGCATTTACGTGCGGTATGATGTTTTTTTATAACAGAAGAATACTAAAAATAAATAGGTTGTGTGGAGGAACAAGCTGGAAGATATTTTGCCATCTGTCAGAAAGATATTTTAAAGTAAATATCATAGGTTCAGCTATTATGACACTGGTTTGTTATGGTTTTATGAAAAATGCGATTCCCCAATATGTAGGAATATGGAGCACTGTATGTCTTTATTTGGGGCATGTGCTGGTAACCGGATTCTTATTTTGGTTTAGTTATATTTGCAATATGCAAGTTTTAGAAATAAGGGGGACAAAAGCTTATGTTAAATGATATTTGGCTTGGGATAAAAGATATATGGAATGAAAAGTGGCTGGCATTGTGTTACATTTTATTTTTTTTAAATATGATGTTTATTGTGGTATCTACGACCGATTCGTTATATAGAGAGAAAATGGAAATAGAACAACAAAAAGCTCAGGATTATAAAAAATTTGAAACTTATGTAATTGGAATGCAACCGGAACAGCCGGAAGAATTTTTGAAAAATTTGAGTGACATTTATCAAAAAAATGCATTCTCTTATTGTCATGTACAGTTGCAGGCAAAGACAATAGGAGCGCTGGATACTTATATTGTATTTGGAGATGTTCCCAAAAAGTTATTTGAGAAAAAGCTTGAGAAAAATGTATCCATATTGGTAGGGAGTGGATTGGCTCAGATTCGTGAGATAACGGTAAACGGAAAGAAGTATAAGGTAGATAGTGTAATAAAAGGCGATACAGAGTTTACCACCTTGGATAATGCAACAGAGTTTACAGATAATAAAGTTTTTATCATTATTTCGGAGCCCCAAATTTTAGAATGGGTAAGTCCTGAAAATTATGATGTAATGTATCAATTGGTAAAAAATACGCAGATTCTTTCCAAAGATAAAGACAGAGAAACACAGTTTTTAAGGAATGTTAATACAGGATTTTTAGATGTGAAGAAGGAAAAACCAAAAGATACAGAGGAAATTGCGTTTATTTTAAAATTTATAGACCCGTTTTTGGTGATTATATTGCTGAGCTGTATGTTGTGTACCACACTTATTTTAAACGGAATGATAAAAAAGAGAATTCGAGAATTTTCATTACATTTGATACACGGAGCATTACTGACAGATATTTTTATACGGGTTGTAACTTTTTTTGTAGTAATATTGTTAATTTCTACCGGTATAGGAATTTTTCTGGGAATTATTCAATTGGAAGAATTATGGTTTTATGCATTATTGGAAACAGGCATTATATTAATATTTGCAGGAATACTTACTCCAAAATTAAAAAGGCAAAATTACAGCTTAAACTTAAGAGATGGAGGTGTAATATGAAAATCGACTTGAACGGAATTACCAAAATATATAAGAGCGAGAATATGCAGACAACAGCAGTAGCTGATGTAAATTTATCTATGGCAGAAGGTGACAAGATAATTATTATTGGAGAGTCGGGAGCAGGGAAATCGACGTTATTAAACATTATAGGATGTATTGAGCGTGATTATGAGGGAAAGTATTGTTTGGATGGAACAGAAGTCAGAACATTAAAGAGAAAAAAGAAAGCACAAATCATGAATGAAGTGTTTGGATTTGTATTTCAGGAATACGCATTGGTAGAGGATGATACGGTATATGAAAATGTAAAGATCCCATTGTTGTATGGAGAGGTTAGAAAAAGTGATTATAGAGCACGGGTAAAAGAAGTGTTGGAGAAAGTACAATTGGAGCAATACATAGATAAGAAAGTAAGTGAAATGTCAGGGGGACAGCGTCAACGTGTAGCAATAGCCAGAGCATTGGTAAATAGACCATCTATTATTCTGGCGGATGAACCAACAGGGGCACTGGATAAAAAAACAGCAGAAGAAGTAATGGATATTTTATATGAATATGCAGACGAAAAAAGAATATTAGCAATTGTAACGCATGATTTGCAAAGAGTAAAAAGAGAAGGTGCTAAAGTAATAAAAATGGAACATGGAAAGATACAGGGATAATACCATACAAAGATAGGCGAAAATTTATAAATATTCAGAAAAATGTGGTATATTAAGATATAATGAGCAGTGAAAAAAAGCAGAGCTTTTTCGAACGTACATTGCGAAGTAAAGCTCGTATAGAATCACGATATGATGAAAATATCAAAATGAAAGGCTATCAGATATGGAAGTATATTTTATCCGACATGGAGCAACCAAGGGAAATACACAGCACCGCTATGTGGGAAGAACAGACGAAGAGATTCTTCCGGAGGCATGGACAGAACTAGAAAAAACAGGAAAAACTCTGGGACGGATGGATTATATATTTGTCAGTCCCTACGTGCGTTGTATACAAAGTGCAGAGGCACTTTTTGGAAAATCCCAAGAACTTCAAGGAAAAACGGAAGTGATAGAAAATTTTCGAGAAATGGATTTTGGCGTATTTGAGTATAAGAACTATCAGGAGTTAAATGGAAATCCGGATTATCAAAGGTTTATTGACAGTGGTGGAACGATTGCCTTTCCAAAGGGAGAAGAACCGAAAGACTTTAAAGAACGCTGCATAAGAGCCTATGTACAGTGTATGGAAAAGGCAAAAAAGCAAAACTGGAACAGGGTGGCATTTGTGGTTCATGGTGGAACCATTATGGCAATTTTAGAGAAATATGGTCTTCCTAAGGCAAACTATTTTGACTATCAGGTAAGGAATGGAGAAGGGTTTGCAGGGAAGGTTGTAGAAGAAAATCATGTGAAATATCGGAAAATACAAAATGAAAAGAATGTATAAGGAATCAGACAAAAAAATAAAAATGTATAAATAAAAAATACAGATAAAAAGAATTGAATATGTAAAAAAAATCCGTTTTTTCTTATACTGAGAAAAGAAAATAGGATTAGAAGGAATGAAAAAATTCTAATGCGTAAGATAAAACGGAGGGATATATTATGAGTAATTTATCACATGATTTGCAGAGAAAAGCCTTTAGTTTGGCAATAGACCAGACATTACGTCATGTAAATAAGGACAGGGAAAAAGGGCTTTTACAGATTTTAGACTTAGCCCAGAAGTTTATGGGAGATAATTTTACCAAGGAATCCTATGAAGGCGCAAAGAAAATGATTCAAAATCCGGATGGAAAGTGGATGCAGTATGTAAACCGCCTGTTAGATGAGGTAGATCCACATGTTGCCAAAATGACAGCATTAAACTTAGGATATGAAGCAGCATTTCGTGGAACGAAAACAATCCGTGAAATGAGAAAAGTACATAAATGCAATATTCCATGGCTAATCTTAATGGACCCAACCAGTGCATGTAATCTGAAATGTACCGGATGTTGGGCAGCAGAATACGGACATAAGTTGAATTTAAGTTTTGAAGACATGGACAGTATTATTACCCAGGGAAAGGAACTGGGAACCTATCTTTATATGCTGACCGGTGGAGAACCATTGGTGCGTAAAGATGATATTATCAAACTTTGTGAAAAACATAACGATTGTGAATTCCATGCATTTACCAATGGAACATTGATTGATGAAGCATTTTGTGAAGAAGTGCGCCGCGTAGGAAATTTATCCTTCTCTATTAGTTTGGAAGGGTTTGAAGCAGTAAATGACTTACGACGTGGAACCGGAGTGTTTGATAAAGTAATGCACGCTATGGATTTACTGAAAAAGTACGGATTGATTTTCGGAACCTCCATCTGTTATACCAGCAAGAATATCGAGACAGTAACATCCGATGAATTCCTAGATATGATTATTGAAAAGGGATGTCGTTATGCATGGTACTTCCACTATATGCCGGTTGGAAATGATGCAGCAATAGACTTGCTTCCATCCAAAGAACAACGTGAATATATGTATCATAGAGTTCGTGAGATTCGTGGATTTGAAGGTGGCAAACAGATTTTTGCTTTTGATTTCCAGAATGATGGTGAATATGTAGGTGGATGTATAGCAGGAGGAAGAAACTACTGTCATATCAATCCAAATGGAGACGTAGAACCATGTGTATTCATTCACTATTCCAGTGCCAATATTCATGATGTAAGTTTGTTAGAGGCATTAAAGCAGCCGTTGTTTATGGCATACCATGAGAATCAGCCATTTAACAATAACCATTTAAGACCCTGTCCAATGTTGGAAAACCCGGAAATTTTGCAGCGTATGGTAAAGGAAAGCGGTGCAAAGTCCACAGACTTACAGTCACCGGAATCCGCAGAGCATTTGTGTGGAAAATGTGCAGAGTATGCATGCCAGTGGAAAGAAAAAGCAGACGAATTGTGGAAAAAGCATCCACATGAGCCAAGAGGATATGTAAACTATAAGGCAGAAAAAGAGGCTTAAAATAGTATACAATTGGAAAAGCAATCAGAAAAAGCAGAGAAAAAAATCGTGCTTCTTCTGATTGTTTTTTTATGCAATAGGAAATTGCGTCCCATTACATAAAAACGCTCCGCTAAGAAGGCGCACCTTGCGGAGATGAAATTAGTCGTAAACAATTAACTGGAAATGGATAAGTCTTGAGAAAATCTGTGCGGGAACACAGTAGCCAAATGGAAAAAAACAGAGTATAATTTATAAGAAAAGGCAAAAGGAGGAGAACGTGAGATGAAGATAGTTTTTCTGGATGCAAAATCAATCGGAGAGGACATTGATTTATCAGGATATGAAGCACTTGGAGAAGTTATAAAGTATGATTTTTCTACACCGGAAGAAGCCACAGAGCGCGTAACAGATGCAGATGTGGTTATCATAAATAAAGTTCCCATTAATGAACAGACAATCGGAAAGGCAGCGAATCTAAAATTGGTTTGCGTAACGGCAACGGGAACCAATAATTTAGATAAGGAATACTTGGATAAGCGTGGGATTGCATGGCGCAATGTAGCAGGTTATTCTACAGAATCGGTGGCACAGCACACCTTTGCCATGTTATTTTATCTGTTAGAACATCTTCCATACTATGATGATTATGTAAAAAGTGAAAAATACATAGGGGATCGTCTGTTTACACATTTTGATAAAAAGTTTTCCCAGCTTGCAGGAATGACCTGGGGAATTATCGGACTTGGTGCAATCGGAAGAAGAGTAGCAGATATAGCAAAGTGCTTTGGCTGCAAGGTAATTTACTATTCTACTTCCGGGAAAAACAGTCAGCCGGGATATGAAAGAGTGGACTTTGATACACTTTTAACACAGTCAGATATTGTGTCTGTTCATGCACCGTTGACACCGGAAACAGAAAATCTCATGGACGAGAAAGCCTTCCACAAAATGAAGCCCACAGCTATCTTCTTAAATGTAGGAAGAGGTCCCATTGTGGTGGAAGAGGATTTAGCACAGGCACTTGAGCAGGGGAAAATTGCAGCAGCAGGATTAGATGTGCTTTGCGTAGAGCCTATGAGCAGTGAAAATCCACTAAGACGTGTAAAGGACAGTGATAAATTATTGATTACACCGCACATTGCATGGGCAAGTGTAGAGGCAAGAACCAGACTAATGGAAATTATTCTGGGACAAATAAAAGAATTTTTTGCATAAAATGACGCAATCGAAAGGAGATATTATGAATACAGAATGGTCATTAAAAGAAATTTATAATGGGTTTGATGATCCAAAATATGAAGCAGACTTTAAAAAATTAGAAGCTGCCATGAAGAAAGAAAAAGAACTGGTAGCGCAAGAAGGCACAAAGGATTTAAAAAGCCTTGTAGAAGAATTAATCGTAGCAAATGAAGAAGTGGCAGAGCTGGTATTTAATCTTGATACTTATATTTCTCTTACACAGTCTGTAGATACTGAAAATGGAGAAGCAATGGCACAGCAGGGACGCTTGATGAAATTATGGTCAGAGGGTTCCGCAACACAGGCGGCAGCACAGAAAATCTATGCGAAAATTCCGGATGTAGATGCTATGGCAAAAGAAAGCGACTTGATTCGTGAATATACATTTATGTTAAAAGAAGCGAAAAAAGAGGCAGAACATCTCTTGAGTGATGAAGTAGAAGAGATGATTGCGGCTATGGACATTACAGGTGGTTCCGCCTGGGGCAAGCTGTTTTCTTATTTAACCTCTACGGTAAAGGTAGATTATCAGGGAAAAGAGATTACCTTATCAGAAGCTCGTAATCTTGCATACAGTCCGGATGCAAAGGTTCGTAAAGAAGCATATGAAGCAGAAATTGCATCTTATGAAAAGATTCAGGATTCCATAGCATTTTCTTTAAATAATATCAAGAATCAGTTTACTATGATTTGCAAAAAGAGAGGATATGCATCTCCGATAGATATGACCTTAGAACAGTCCCGCATGAGTAGAAAAACGCTGGATGCAATGATGACAGCCATTGAGGAATATCTTCCGGTGTTCCGTAAATATATGCGTAAAAAAGCAGAGATGTTAGGATACAAGAACGGTCTTCCTTGGTATGAACTGTTTGCTCCTATGGGAAAGAGTGATACCACTTATTCTTTGGAAGAGGCAAAAGAATATTTAGTGAATAATTTCGGAAAATTTTCACCGGATATGGCAGATATGATGAAAGAAGCCTTTGAAAATGAATGGATTGACTTTTATCCGAAGAAGGGAAAAGAAGGCGGAGCTTTCTGTGCAGGAGTGTCATCTATTAAGCAAAGCCGTATTCTTACCAACTATGATGGATATTTTGGTTCCATTCGTACCCTGGCACATGAATTAGGACATGCATTCCATAATGTGCAGATACAGGATCACCGTATGTTGAATCAGGATTACCCAATGCCGGTGGCAGAAACAGCATCTACCTTTAATGAGACACATCTGGTAAAAGCAGCGTTAAAGGAAGCAACCGGGGAAGAAAAGTTAAATCTGTTGGAAAACAGTTTGATGGAACATACACAGGTAATTGTAGATATTTATTCCAGATACTTGTTTGAAACATCTGTATTTGAACAGTGTCAGGACAAGTTTTTAATGGCAGAGGATTGTAAAAATCTGATGATAGAGGCACAGAAAAAAGCTTACGGAGATGGTTTGGACAGTAACTATCTGCATCCATACATGTGGGCATGCAAGAGCCATTATTATTCTTCCGGTCTTAGCTTTTATAACTTCCCATATGCATTCGGTGGATTATTCGCACTGGGACTTTATAGTAAGTTTGAAAAAGAAGGGGCAGACTTTGTTCCAAAATATAAAGCAATGCTCCATGCTACGCCGGTGTGCACCGTAGAACAGGCAGCAGCAATGGAAGGCATTGACTTGACAACTCCGGATTTCTGGAGACAGAGTCTTGCCCAAATTGAGGAGTTAGTAGAAGAGTTCTGTAAACTATAAAATATAAAATATTTGATAAAACTATGCTAAATCCAGACAGGCACAAAGACGATGAACAGCTTCAGGAATTTTTTCCGGTTCTAATCCGGAGTAATTCATGACTAAGGTGTGTTCCATGTTTTTTTGTGGATTATAGTAGTATTTAGACAGGCAGGCGATATGAAGTCCTGCCTGTTTTGCTTTTTCAATTAAGTCTTCATCGGAAAGTTTGGTGTCAAGTTTCAGTAGAAAATGCAAACCGGCATCTTCTTCCATAATCGTAGAGCGAGAAGCCAGTGGGCTGTTTTTAATACAATTCAAAAGAGTATCTCGCTGTGTCTTATAAAAATTTCTGGTGCGGTTGATGTGCTTTTCAAAATATCCCTGACTGATAAAGTGAGCAAGGGTGTACTGCTCGAAGTTGGATACCGTACAGGAGTAAAAGCCAAGCTGGCGGTAAAAGCGTTCCAATAAATGGTGTGGAAGCACCATATAGCTGATACGAATAGTAGAAGCAAGGCTTTTGGAAAAGGTGTTAATATAGATAACTTTTTCCATTACATCAATACTTTGCAGGGAAGGAATGGGTTTTCCCTGTAAACGAAATTCACAGTCATAATCGTCTTCGATAATATAGCGAGAAGATGATTTGGAAGCCCAACCCAGTAGTTCATAACGTCTGCTGATTGGAGTAACAATTCCGGTAGGGTAGTGATGAGAAGGCGAAATATGGATAATATCGGCGCCACTTTCTTCTAATACTCCCAGTTCTACACCGTAGTTGTCCAAAGGGATGTGTTTGCAATTTGCCCGGTGACTGTTATAAATCTGTGCAATTTTTCGATAACCCGGGTCTTCTACGCCGAAAGTGTTGTTATTTCCTAACAGCTGTATAAGCAGTCCGTAGAGATATTCTGTACCTGCTCCAATAATAATCTGGGCAGGGTCTACTTTCATTCCCCGAAATTGAAATAAATATTGTGCAATGGCATTGCGAAGTTCCGGGATTCCACCGGCGGGAGGATTGGTCATAAGTGCGTCACATTCCTCGGAAATTACTTCACGGATAATTTTTGCCCAAATGGAAAAAGGAAAATTATCGGCAGTAATACTATTGGAAACAAAGTCGGCAAAATAAGGTTTTTGCGTTACCGGAACTTCGGTTACCGGAGCATCTGTTGCAGGAAAAAATGTGTTTGTGGTATTTTCCAAAACAGAAGTAGAGATATCCGCCACAAAATATCCTTTTTTAGGAAGGGAATAAATATAACCTTCTGCCATTAACTGGGCATAAGCATTTTCCACGGTAATGGTACTTATGTTCAGATTCTTCGCAAAATTTCGTTTGGAGGGCAGTTTTTCTCCAATGGTTAAAACCCCATTTAATATGTCGTTTTTAATGCATTTATATAAATGTTCGTAAAGACTGTCTGAACCTAAATCGGCAAATGAATAGGTAAGCAATGGAAACTCCTTTCACAATCTGACCATTCTGAATATATTCAAAATGGATATTTTAATAAGGTCACTTTTGATTATAATAGGGAACATGTGAATTGTAAAGAAAATTGTAGGAAAAAGGAGAAACAAGATGGAACAGAAAAGATATGAATTAAATAAAGAATTAGCACAGATGTTAAAGGGTGGCGTTATCATGGACGTTACCACACCGGAACAGGCAAAGATTGCAGAAGAAGCAGGTGCGTGTGCAGTTATGGCATTGGAGAGAATTCCGGCAGATATTCGTGCAGCAGGTGGTGTGGCAAGAATGAGTGACCCTGCTATGATAAAGGGGATTCAGGAAGCAGTATCCATTCCGGTTATGGCAAAATGTAGAATCGGACATTTTGCAGAAGCACAGATTTTAGAGGCAATCGAAATTGATTACATTGATGAAAGTGAAGTACTTTCCCCGGCAGATGATGTTTATCATATTGACAAGACAAAGTTCAAAGTACCATTTGTATGTGGCGCAAAAGACCTTGGCGAAGCACTTCGTAGAATCAATGAAGGAGCATCTATGATTCGTACCAAGGGAGAGCCGGGAACCGGTGATGTAGTACAGGCAGTACGTCATATGAGAATGATGAACCAGGAAATTGCAAGAATCGGTTCTATGCGTGAAGATGAATTATTTGAAGCAGCAAAAGAGCTTCGTGTTCCGTTTGCATTAGTACAGTATGTACACGATAACAAACGTCTTCCGGTAGTAAACTTTGCAGCAGGTGGTGTGGCAACTCCGGCAGATGCAGCCCTGATGATGCAGTTAGGTGCAGAAGGTGTATTTGTAGGTTCCGGTATCTTTAAGTCCGGAAATCCACAGAAACGTGCGCAGGCAATCGTAAAGGCAGTTACCAATTATAACGATTATAAAATGCTTGCAGAACTTTCCGAAGACTTGGGAGAAGCAATGGTGGGAATCAACGAGCAGGAGATAGAGCTGTTAATGGCAAAACGAGGTGAGTAAAATGAAAATAGCAGTATTGGCAGTACAGGGAGCCTTTATTGAACATGAAAAGGTACTGGAAAGTCTGGGAGCGGAATGCATCGAATTGCGAAAAAAAGAAGATTTAGAACAGGACTTTGATGGTCTGGTGCTTCCGGGGGGAGAAAGTACCGTACAGGGAAAATTGATAAAAGAACTGGGTATGGAAGAGGAATTAAAAAAGCGGATACAAAGTGGAATTCCGGTACTTGCAACTTGCGCAGGAATGATACTTTTAGCAGATGAAATTGAAGGGGGGAGAATCTGCACACTTGGGATTACTTCCGGCTGTAGTAAAACGAAATGCCTATGGTAGACAACTGGGTAGCTTCTATACAAAAGCAGAAGTAAAAGGAATCGGAACGGTGCCTATGACTTTTATCCGTGCTCCTTATATTGAAAAGGTAAAGGGAGACACAGAAGTATTGGCGCAGGTAGACGGAAATATTGTAGCGGTAAAAAATAAAAATATATTGGCATTGTCTTTTCATCCGGAACTGGATGAGGACAAGAGTATACATGAATATTTTTTGAAAGAGCTTTGCTAGAAGATAGGAAAATTATAAAAAATGCAAGCCAGAATGCTTTGAAAATGGAGTATTCTGGCTTGCGTTATGTTTATTTGTTGTAATTTAATTAATAGCGTGGATATTGTCTTTTTCTTGTCAATACGATTGCGCTACCACTTATGATAAGAAGAACGATCCAGAAAATAGCATAGCTGTTATCACCGGTTTTGGGAGAATTGGAACTTTCCGGTTCTCCTGTAATATGAAAACTTGTATTTGCTTTCATTTCTGCGCCATTTATATTTGATACAATTGACAAGGTATGTTCTCCTGTTTTTAATGTTTCCAGATATTCAGGTGTTAGTGTAACGATGGTAGAACCTTTTGATACCGTATAGTTTTTAGAATCAACAATCTTACCATCTATTTCTACACGAAGAAAATCTTCAAATTCTGCATTGCTGCGGAAGGTCAGGGAAGTATTACTGTTTTTTCTCCATCCGCCATTACTACCTTGGATAATAACCGGAGTTTCGACCTGTGGAGTTGTAGTTTGTGGAGTTTCGGTTCGTGGAGTTTCAGTCTGTGGAGCTTTATAGTCCGGATTTATTTCAGAGCATCCGTTCCTTCTGCATTTTTCAGCATTATTGCTGAAATCATGACCTAATGGTGCTCCGGAGGTGAATGTTTCTGTTCCTGCTGCTCCACATATTTCGCAGGATTTATAATATTTTGCCGCCGTGGTACAGGTTGCTGCACTTGCAAGGTATTTATCATTTGTAACATCAATCATTTTGTCATGAGTACATATGATTTCAAAATCTACACTTGCAGTCTTATCTGTATCAACGGTAATTTTTGCAGTATATGCACCTGGCTTTTTCGGTGCGCTACCCTGTGAAAGGGCACCACTATTATCGGAGTCTGTTTTTAATTGTGTTCCCTTTAAATAATAACTGATGGTTGGAACTTGTAATCCGGCTGCGACCCAGTTCGTAGTATCCATGGTAGCTTCTTTTACAGTAGCATCATATTTTGAATTATCTGCAAGAAGAGTTAGAGTAACAGGTGCGTCCTTGTAATTACAGGAACCCATAGCAACACAAGAGGCTTTTAATTGATTGGCATTTGCACCTGTTCCCACAGAATAATCCCAACTGTGTGTATGTTGCCACATGCCGATTAAAATCGTAAGTGCATAGCCGGAGTCGCACTTGATGTAGTCCCGATAAATAGTTGCATCCTGATGAAGAGAGGATATGTCTGCATATAAGTTTTCCGAGCATTTCATTGACATTCCGGGGTCAATTGTAATAGTGGAGTCATCTTTGCCATAGCCTCCGGATGATACTTTTATAGCTCCCCAGCCAAGTCCATGACCGGTTGCATAAAGAGAACCAGAAGGACTATTATTAATATGTATACTTCCATATCCCCAAAATGCGAAACTTCCATAAGTATCTTCAACACGTTTTTCACAGATTAATTCATTACTTCCGATTAAAGTGACATTAATTGTATCTACACAGCTCATAATCAAATCTCGGTAGCCTTTTAGTTTTAAATTACTAAAAGTCACATTGCGAAAGGTATCTGCGGGTGGCTCACTAAAATTTCCTAATTTTATGGTGTCTGATGTTGGAGCTGCCGTTGGATTCATGGCAATTGTAATACTATCGGTTAATATGGTAAGTTCTCCATTTTCATAAGTGTAGTCAGTTCCTTCAATAATTTCGGATGACTCTCTTGATAAAGTAAACGGTCCTGCAATGACAGAAGTGTTAGCTGCATTTACCCTTGGTGATATACTTAATATCATGCTACCTATGAGCGCAAGTGTAAGTATCTGGGTAACGATGCTTTTTCTCATTTGTTTCATAATTCATCCATCCCTTCTCGCTATATTTTGTTTTCAGGATATCTCTTTTTACCGGGAAATATCTATGTTATAATTATACTATTATGATACACCGTACATCGATGTACGATGCAATTGATTTGCAAAATATGCGGAAGGGGAAAGAGATATGAAAAAATTATTTTCAATTGGAGAAGCTGCACAGTTTGCAAAAATCACCAGAAGGATTATTTTAAATTATGAAACGCATGAGCTCATTACTCCTGATGTGAAAGACGGTCCATCGGGAAATCGTTATTACACAATAGATACTTTGACTAAAATCCGAACCATTCGGTCTCTTCAAAATTTGGGACTTTCCTTGGATGAAATTTGTGATTATTTTAACAATTCCGGTGATCTGTTACCAATAGTAAGACGTTTGGAAGCCCTGCGTGATGAGTTAAATTTGAATATTAAAATGTTATATGAACGTATTGACCAGGGATTCAATCAAGTTGAGGAAGTTATAATGCCGGAGCAAACAATTTATTGTCGTACAGAATATGCAGAAACCGTAGTAGAGAAAACAAATTTATTGCGTGACACTGCATTAGAAGCTATGCATGCATATGATACAAGTAGCGCAAAGTGTAGTTATTTTACGGAGTGTCCCATAGATAATCCTAAAAAAGTAACATTTTGTGTTGTTGTGTCGGCAGAAAGTGAAGGTAATAATATTGTTACGCTTCCTGCCACAAGGGCAATTTGTCTCTATTATCATGGTGCTTATGAGGGAATTCCTGTGTCACACCACATACTGATTGCCTATGCACAACAAAAGAGTCTTGAGCCAACAGGAGTGTTTCGTCACAATTTTTTAGAAGGTCCCCCTCAGCACAAAGATAAAAGTAAATACATTACTCAGATTATATTGCCCATAAAATGATATGGGAAAAGTATTAAAATAACTATTTTTCAGACGCTAACCCACTGTGGTAAGAATTGCATCCTAAGCGTTTTTTCAGAGAAGCAGTACAGTTCTGTTCTTCTTTGGAATGAGGAAAACAGGAAAAAACATGGAAGAGCTGTTTTAATATAGAAAGATATTCCTGTTGGGTATCATCCATTAAATCAAAAAAGGATGCTGTGGAAGTGAAGGTCTTGTCCCATGGATTATGCCACTCTTTATGAAGAATGTTTAACGGATCCAAATAAAAAGTCAGGCTGTCACTTGGTATCATGGAAGATAGCAGAGGATAGCCTAATGTCATGCCTTCCAGTTTGCGTAGTAGTACTTTTTTCTGACCGGAAGAATCCCTTAAAAGGCGAGTACCAAGTTGCATAGAGCGAATGGAAATATTCATGGTGCTGCGCCAAATGCCAAGTTCCGGATAGGTTTTGGCATAGACATAGTGTAGAATCAAAGCAATCGTGTGTCGTTGCAAAGGACTCAGCATAATGGTAGATTCCTGACGAAAACGAGAAGGAGCCTTATGCTTATAAAGTTGCAAAAGTTCTGCATCAATGTCCACTTCCAAGCGCATATGTGCGCCATGGTAACGGGAGTTTTTCTCCTCAAAACGACTTTTCCAGTAAATATAAGGGTGGCAATGGGTATCAAGCAGATAGTGTCCTAAAAATCCTGCAATGTAAGCCTCTGCAATTTTGTGTTCTTCAGAATCCGGAAATAGTTTTCTACTTTCAATCAGATAATGTAAAAAAGTTCCGGTGCGTTTTTCATGGGCAATCGCACCAATATTATCGGCATGTACCAGATAAGACGGAAGAAAATAAAAGAAAACATCAGGTCCCTGAAGTCCGAGACTGTATGCAGCATGATTTTCGTGAATGTGTTTTTTTATTTCAATGTCATCTAAATGCTTATAAGTGTTTAAACCAAATAAATAATGTGTTGTAAAACCGGGCATATCATTCATCTCTCTTAATCTTATTAATCTAAAGTATTCCTAGACTAATTATAGTATATACAACAAGTATAAAAAAGAATAGAAGAAAATGTAAAATGAGTAAGTTGTCAAGTGGACGGTTTACAATGAAGTTTGCTATAGAACATATTGATGAAGCAGAGTATGCAAACTAAAGTAAAAAAGATAATTATAACAGTCATTGTAATATGCGCAATCGGAATTCCATTAAGGAATGCGTATATATAATAAAAGTGCAGTAGAATTTAAAGATGAGAATATGAAAAAGGTTATGGCCAGTAAATTTATGTTTACTGGCTATTTTTCAATATTGCAGGAATGAAAAAAATACTTATAATGATACTATATACAAAGGAGAATTATAAAAAACATGATAAGAGAACATATGATATTTACCGGAAGAGTGCAGGGCGTAGGCTTTCGCTATAAGGTATGTTATATAGCGAGGCATCATGGAATGACTGGATTTGCCCGAAACGAGTATGACGGTTCCGTTACGGTGGAAGTACAGGGAACCAAAGAGCAGATTGACGAATTAATTGAAATCCTGCAACATGACAGCTACATACGGATTGAGCAGATTCTAAGAGAAGAGATAGAACTGCAAGAGGAAAACGGATTTCAGATACAAGGCTGATGCCGAAGGAGGAAAAGGTATGTTAGAGAATTGGAACAAACCACAGAAACCGGAAGATGCAGAGTTGGAAGAAAGATTGAAGGCAGCCAGAGAAAAGTTGTCTGTACAGCAAATGTTAATAAAAGAGCATAATTTACCGGTATTGGTACTGTTTGAAGGCTGGGGAACGGCTGGAAAAGGAAGTGTATTGGGGAAAGTAATTCGTAATATTGATCCTCGTTTTTTCAAGGTGGCAACCATGGATGTGCCAACAGAAGAAGAAAAGAGAAAACCATTTTTGTATCGTTATTTTGTAAAGATTCCAGAAGCAGGAAAATTTATGTTTTTAGATTCCGGTTGGATGGATGAAGTAACGGGAGATTGTCTTCAGGGAAAGTTAAAGGAAAAAAATTATAAGAAAAGAATAGAAAGCATCAAGCGTTTTGAACGTCAGCTTACCGATAATGGATATTTGGTAATGAAATTCTTTTTCCAGATAAGTCAAAAAGAGCAGAAAAAGAGAATCGAGGGGTTAGAGGCAGACAAAAATACCAGCTGGCGGGTGAGTGAAAAAGATAGTTGGCAAAACAAACATTATGAAAAGTGTCTGGCGGTATTTGACCGATACTTAAATGACACGAATGCATCCGCAGACCCATGGTATCTGATAGATGCAAAAAATAAAAAGTGGGCAGAATTGCAAGTGTTGGAAACACTAGTTAGTGGTATTGATACTGCATTGAAGAACAGTGCGATGGCAGTACCGTTGTTACAGAATGTATTTCCATTGGAAAAAATACCCAAGTTACAGGAAGTGTCTCTGGATAAGGCACTTACAGATGAAGAATATCGGAAAAAGTTGCATGAATTGCAAAAGCAGTTAGGAGAGCTTCATAATAAATTATATCGCAAGAAAGTGCCTGTAATTATTGCTTATGAGGGCTGGGATGCAGCAGGAAAGGGCGGAAATATTAAAAGAATCACGGGAGCATTAGACCCAAGAGGATTTGAAGTGCATCCGATTGCCAGTCCGGAGCCGCATGAAAAGGCAAGACATTATTTATGGAGATTTTGGAATCGACTACCAAAGACAGGACATATTGCTGTTTTTGATCGTACTTGGTACGGCAGGGTGATGGTAGAACGTTTGGAGGGATTTTGTAGCGAAAATGACTGGCAACGAGCTTATAATGAAATCAATGAATTTGAAAAAGAGTTGGCAGACTGGGGAGCTGTAATTATCAAATTCTGGGTTCAGATTGATAAAGATACTCAGTTAGAGCGATTTAATGAACGTCAGAATACACCGGAAAAACAGTGGAAAATTACAGAAGAGGATTGGCGTAATCGAGAAAAGTGGGATTTGTATGAGGGAGCAGTGAACGAAATGCTACAAAAGACCAATACCACATATGCGCCATGGCATATTTTAGAATCCAATGATAAAAAATACGCCAGAATAAAAGCGTTGGAAATTGTAATAGATGCCATTCAAAAGGCATTGAAGTAAGGAAGGAGCAGCAAAGTGTTACTAGAAGAGTGTCAGGAACTTTTAAAGCAGAATCCATTTGCAAATCTATTAGACATGGAATTGCTTGAAGTTTCAGAAGGATTTGTAAAGGCAAAGATTCCGTTTCAGGATAAGATACAAAACATATACGGAGATTTTCATGGAGGAGCGTTGTATTCCGCAGCAGATACTTTGTGCGGAATAGCAGCCTCTTCTTATGGGTATTATGTGACAACCATAAATGGAAGCATTCAGTATTTAAAAGCAGGAAGAAATACAGAATATGTTATTTGTGAGGCAAAAGTCATTAAGCCGGGAAGAAATATTTCGGTAGTAGAATTTCAGATTATGGATGAACGGGATATGTTGTTGAATACAGGAACCTTTCATTTTTACAATTTGAAAAAGAAGTAAAGAAAACTTTACTTGACCGGAGAGGGCAGGAAATATATAATAGTGTTGAAATTTTCAAGGAGGTGGAATTCATGGACAGTTGTGATAGTACGGGACGAAGTACATATATCGGTGGCATTTTGAATGTTTTCGGAATACAGGTGTCTATGAAAATCTGACATCTCATATACGAAATATGCCTTCTGATACCATCGATTTATATTCCGATACTATAAGCTGAAACTTGTAGGTCTGCTTTAGGATATAAAGCGGTGGATTTTTTATGCCCTTTTTGAGGCAAATAGGAGGCAGAAAAATGATGAGAAAAGAAGTATTAAAAGAACCAACTTATGTAGAAGAATTATTGGAAATATTTAGAAGTGGTTTAGGAAAAGAGGAACTTTTGAACAAGCTCTCAGATTACCATGAGAGTGATATTGCAGATGCGCTTGAAGAAATGAGCGTAGAGGAAAGAAAAAAGATTTATCCGGTTCTTGGTGCAGAGTATGTGGCAGAAATATTTTCTTATATTGAGGATGCTACACAATATTTGCAGGAAATCCATATTGAAAAGGCGGCAAAAGTAATTTCTGAAATGGATGCAGATGATGCGGTAGATATTTTGGAAAATATGGATGAAGATATTCGAAAGAAAATCGTAGAACTTTTGGATGAAGATGCCAGTGAAGATGTAAAGCTGATTTTATCTTATGAAGAGGATGAAATCGGTAGTGAAATGACCACGAATTTTATTGCAATAAATAAGGGACTTAATATCAGACAGGCAACCCATGAACTGATTAAACAAGCAGGAGATAATGACAATATTACTACTATTTATGTAGTTGATGAGAAAAATCATTACTATGGTGCAATCGATTTAAAGGACTTAATTATAGCCAGAGAATATCAGGATTTGAATGATTTGATTTCTACATCTTATCCATATGTAAATGCTCACGAGAAAATCAGTGAGTGTATCGAAAGACTGAAAGATTATGCAGAGGATTCCATTCCGGTGTTATCTGATTCCGGAGAAATTCTCGGAGTTATTACTGCATATGATGTTGTTGAAGCAGTGGATGAAGAAATGGGTGATGATTATGCAAAGCTGGCTGGTCTTACTGCCGAAGAAGATTTAAAGGAAACTACTTTGCAGAGTATGAAAAAAAGACTTCCATGGCTTATTATTCTGTTGTTTCTGGGAATGGGCGTATCTTCTGTAGTTGGCATTTTTGAAACCGTTGTAGCAGTGATTCCTCTTGTGATGTGTTTTCAATCGTTAATTCTTGATATGGCAGGAAATGTGGGAACACAGTCACTGGCTGTAACCATAAGAGTTCTTATGGATGAAAATCTTGAAAGTAAAGATAAAATAAAACTCATTTTAAAAGAAATGAGAGTAGGATTAGCAAACGGTCTGTTCTTAGGTATTATGGCATTTTTATTTATAGGATTATATGTTTGCTTACTCAAGGGAAACGGAATTGGTTATTCCTTTTTGGTATCCGGATGTGTGGGAGTGGCACTCATGCTATCCATGGTAATTTCAAGTCTGGTTGGAACATTAATACCTATATTTTTCAATAAAATTAAAATCGATCCGGCGGTTGCATCAGGTCCGTTGATTACAACGGTAAATGATTTAGTTGCAGTAATTACCTATTATGGATTGGTTTGGATTTTACTTATTGACATATTAAAGATTGGCTAAGGAAAGTAATAAGGGAAGAATATGACGGAGCCATAGAACATCTGGAATATAGATATTTTCTGGAGAAAAAATTTAAAAAATATTTGTAGGATGGATATTTTATTAAGCAAAAACTCCACGCATTGCGAAAAATCTAATTATGTGATATGATTAGAAAAATGTAATGTGAGGAGTTTTTTTATTATGAAGATAGCAGATACAATCAAGGATTTAAGAGAACAAAAGGGTATGAATCGCAAGGAATTTTCAGAGTATACAGGCATTCCGGTAAGAACATTAGAAGATTGGGAAGCAGGTAGAAGAACACCACCTGAATATATTCCCAGGTTGATAGAGTATCAGTTGAAGTATGATGAGCTAGTGAGGGAAAAGGGGGATGCAAATGGAAAAGATTATTAAGGATACAATTCATGCCAACGGGATTGATATTGGTATTTATACAGCAGATTTTGAGAATGATTATATATCATTGACGGATATAGCAAAGAAGCGAGAGGGAGAGTATCCCGGATATGTTATTCAGAACTGGATGAGAGGTAAAAATACAATTGTATTTTTAGGGTTATGGGAGAAATTGCATAACACTAAATTTAATTGCCTCGAATTCGAGGCAATTAAAAATGAAGCGGGTTTCAATGGATTTGTTCTTACTCCCAAAAGATGGATAGAAACAACGAATGCAAAGGTTGGCACATATCATACGATATGTGCCAACCTTTCTTAGTAGTATTGACATTGTTGCACACATGTGTCATGCTTTATTAGCAAGTTAGACAAAACGAACCCAGGTGGTGTAAATTATATGAAAGAGTCGTTATCTACAAAAGAAATTATTAAAGATACATTGCTAAATTTGCTGCGGGAACAGAATTATTCCCAAATTCAAATGAAGAAAATTGCAGAGAGGGCTAATGTAGGAAGAAGAACGTTATATCGGTATTTTCAAACCAAAGACGATATTGTTAAGTATATCTCCGATTCTCTAATGGATGAGTTTGCGGATGCATTGTTAGAAAATGATGCCATAGGATTGGAGCAGACTACAAAAACCTATTTTTTCTTCTGGGAAAAAAATATAGAGATTTTTCATTGCCTGGATGATAGTCATCTTTTACACCATATAGAAGATCATCTTGCGGAGTATATCATGCAGGTAGCACTTAAAACTAAAATGAAAGATGTAGATATGAGTTTACAACAAATCCTTTTGGAAATGCCAAAACAAGAGATATATGGGTTCTATTTTACCATAGCAGGTTATTGGGAGCTGACGAAACGTTGGATGAGAGAGGAAAACAGAGATACACCGGAAGAAATAAGTCGGCTTGTGTTAGAAATATTAGCAGAGAAATAAATAAAAAATTCAGCAGATATGGAAAGGAATGGAGAAAATGGATTTTTTAACGATTTTAATTGAAACAGTTGTATTAACAATTTTATTTACCATAGCAGTAGTAGCAGGGAGCAAGAATCCTGTGGAGACAGTTTATGATATGCCACAGTAAAAAGCTGATTATTCCGGGAACAGAGGATTTGGTTGATTCTTACAAGGATTACAAGTTTCATTTTATAGGGAGCCTAAAAGGAATGGTATTGGGACTTCCGGTGTGCCTAATGGTAGGAGTTATAGTACAGATTGTTAATTGGATCATAAAATAGTGAGAAAAGGATAGGATACATAATGACAGGAATAAAGGTAACTGATTTATCAGAAGAAGAGATTGAACGCATATGCCGAGAAATAGGAGATTCTTTTTATGACCATAAGTGTGGTGTAAAGAAAGATGGAACAACAGAGTATGGAATGAGGAATCTGATTAATAGCAGAGAAAAGATGTATCGACATATGAAAGCATGCTTTGTTGCAGGATACGAAAGTGGATGTTTGTATTCCACCAGTGAAAGAGGGGAAGGGTATATCATTGTTACTTATAAAGGGCACGATATATCATTTAAGAGTGGGGTAAAAATGATTCGGGCAATTGTTAAAAATTTAGGAGGAATCCGAAAGGGAATTAAGTTTTTAAAGAGGATTTCCGGGGGTGGAACAACCTACGAAGAAGAACTGAAAAAGAAAAAGATTCCGTATGTAAATCTGGGAATGTTGGTGGTGCTTAAGGAATATCAGGGACAGGGATATATGAGACAGCTAATGGAAATGTTGTATGAGATTGCAGATGAGCAGAATTTACCTATCGTTTTTGATACAGATGCAGAGAATAAATTAGAAAAATACGAGCATTTAGGAATGAATCTGGCAAAGACCAGAGACTTGGGAGATGGAGTCTTTATGTATGATTTATATCGTCCTGCGCAGAAAATACAGTAGTGAATTGTTTAGAAGAAGTGTTTATGATAAAATAAAAGACAAATGATGATAAAACAAAATATAACAGAAACGATTGCAATCAACATAGAAGGCGAGGTTGACACATATTATTTTACCGTTTTAAAAGATAGATACGAGAAGGTACCAACAGAATATCAAGATGCCAAGACACTATTTGAAATGTATGCAGAAAAAATGGTCATGGTTCCACTCAGTAAGGAGGAGAGCGAGCAAGGAGGTATCTCCAGATATGAACCAGCCAATAAAAAGATTTGGATTGATGTGCAGAAGGATATATATGCCATAGAATCAGGTGGAATTTTTTTTCATGAGTTTGCCCATATGGTTGTGGATTTAAATCATATGTATGAAAAGGTTGTTCCCGTAGGAAGGTTTAAAGAATTTTCAGAAGCACTAATTGCCGAGGCTTCAGATTATATCGGTAAATGGGAAAAGCGGGCATCAGAACTGGCTGAAAAATATAGGGTTGCACCGGAAAGACGGGAAGAATTCATTTACAATAAGACCATGGAATTAATGAAAAAAGATATCTTGGAAAGTAATAGCTACTTTTTTCCGTATGGGAGTCTGTCCGACATTTTAGACGGAGGTAGTCATGATAAATATCAGATTTCCCAAGGTCATTGTCCGGAAGATGGACATGCGTATTGGGAATTACCTTATCACCTTCCGGATGAGGCATTTGCGGATATTTTTAGATGCCAGATACTTGGATTGAAAGAGGAGATTACTAAAATTAAAAAGATTTTTTCAAAATCATATGAGATGTACAATACAATACTCAAAAGTATCATAAATAAATGAAGATGTTATGAAATATTGAAAAGTAAAAGTGGTTTATTAATTTAGCACCCCAAGTATAATCCGGAGAAATTTCCACATAATAACTCCAAAGCTCAAATTTAGCATTGGAGGAAAACATTATGAAAGCTACAGGAATTGTTAGAAGAATAGATGATCTTGGAAGAGTGGTGGTGCCCAAAGAGATTCGGCGTACATTGCGAATACGAGAAGGCGATCCATTAGAAATATTTACCGGACGAGAAGGAGAGATTATATTAAAAAAATATTCGCCCATTGGAGAGTTAAGCCAATTCGCCGGACTATATGCAGATAGTCTTGCACAGAATACAGGATGCCTTATTTGCATAACCGATAAGGATCATGTAGTAGCAGCAGCAGGAAGTGGAAAGAAAGATTACGATGGAAAACCTATCAGTAGGCAACTGGAAGAGGTCATTAATGAGCGGGAAAATTTTCTGGCAAGAACGGGAGAACAGGAATATATAAAAATAACCTTAGATGATGCAGCACAACATTCGGCGCAGGTAGTTACAACAATTATCTGTGAAGGAGATGCAATCGGTGCAGTTATTCTATATAGTAAGGAAGAAAAGTCGGAAGTAGGAGAAACAGAAATAAAGCTTGCAAAAGTTGCGGCTACTTTTTTAGGAAGACAAATGGAACAATAGAGAAAGAAAAGAAAACAGTTTATAAAAAGTATATCTGTTTTCTTTTTTTTATGGTAAAATAAAAGCAAAATAAAGATTCATACAGGGAGGTAGTATTATGTATCGTTTTACAGAAGATTGCCTGATTGGAATTAATCAGATTGATGAAGAACACCGTCATTTATTCGAGCTTATTAATGCAGTTATGGATTTGCTTCATAATGATGCAATTGCAGATAAGTATCACCAGCTCGATGCCTTGCTGGATGATTTAAAAGAATATGCAGATACACACTTTGAGCATGAAGAAGCATATATGGAGAGTATACAAGATCCGGAGCTGGCTGTACAAAAACAGCAGCATCAGGAGTTTCGAGAGAAAATAGACAGTCTTGATATACAGAGCAAGGATAGCGAAGAAGAACAAAAAGAAATGTTGGAAGAAATGATGATGTATCTTACAAAGTGGCTTTATCATCATATTTTAGGCAGTGACATTATGATAGGAAAACTGCATTCCATACAAGAAAATCCAAGTGTTTTCGATGAAAAATATTATACCGGTATTGAATTTATTGATGAAGAACACCGCAGATTGTTCGAGATTATAGAAGAAGCCAATCAATTGATAAAAGCGGAGCTTTTGCATGATAAATACGATGAAATTGTAAGAATCTTAGACGAACTGAAAGAATATACCAAGGAACATTTCAAAGACGAAGAAGAATACATGGAACGAATTGGATATTCAGGATTAGAAGCGCAAAAACGCGCACATGAAGCCTTTGTGGAAAAATTAACAGAGATTAATTTAGAAGAGGTGGATGATCGCCAACAGGAATATTTAGAAGAGCTTATGGAATTTTTACTTGGTTGGTTAATCAATCATATTCTAAAAGCAGATAAAAAAATTGGAGAAGAAAGTAAGAAAGAATGTTAAATCAATTTTCAAGAACAGAATTACTAATAGGGAAAGACGGAATGGAAAAACTGGCAAATGCCAGAGTAGCAGTGTTTGGAATCGGAGGTGTCGGCGGATATGTAGTAGAAGCCTTAGCCCGTAGCGGAGTAGGAACACTGGACTTGATAGATGATGACAAGGTATGTTTAACCAATATTAACCGTCAGATATTTGCTACCAGAAAAACCGTAGGAAAATATAAAATAGAGGTTGCAAAGGAACGAATTTTAGAAATCAATCCGGATGCAAAAGTAAATCTCCATCAGACATTTTATTTGGCAGATACCGCAGACCAGTTTGATTTTTCACAGTATGATTATGTGGTAGATGCCATAGATACCGTAAGCGGTAAACTTCAACTGGTAGAACAGGCCAATAAGGCAGGAGTTCCCATTATGAGCTCTATGGGAGCAGGAAACAAAATGGACCCAACAGCGTTTGAAGTAACAGATATTTATAAGACCTCTGTGTGTCCATTGGCAAAAGTTATGCGCAGGGAGTTAAAAAAGCGTGGAATTAAAAAATTAAAAGTTGTGTATTCCAAAGAAAAACCATTGGTACCCATTGATGATATGGCAATCAGTTGTAAGGCAAACTGCATCTGTCCGCCGGGAACAGTAAGAAAATGCACACAACGCCGACAGGTGCCTGGTAGCAATGCTTTTGTACCATCGGTAGCAGGGTTAATTATTGCAGGAGAAGTAGTAAAGGATTTAATCGGATATGGGAAATAGCACTTGTATTTGATAAACTACGAGTATAAAATAAAATCAATAGTGAAAACGAATATGCAGGAGGAATTCAAGTGGAAAAAATATCATTTGGAAGAACAAAAAAGGGTGAAGAAGCAACATTATATGTATTGGAAAATAAAAATCATACTACGGTAAAAGTAACCGATTACGGAGCAACTTTGGTAGCATTTGTATTTACAGATAAAAATGGAAAAAGGCGAGATGTAGTATTAGGTTATGATGATGTAACAGGTTATGAAGAGCATGGCAGTTACTTTGGAGCAACCGTAGGAAGAAACGGAAACCGTATTGCCAACAGTCAAATGGTGATTAACGGAAAAGTTTGGAAGATAGAGGCAAATGAGAAAGGGAATAACCTTCACAGCGGAAAGAACGGATTTAACAGCCGTATGTGGAAAGTTGCAAAGTCTTCGGATACCAGCATTACATTTTCTCATTACAGTCCACAAGAGGAACAAGGCTTTCCGGGAAATATGGATGTAGAAGTAACTTATACCATTACGGAAAACGATACTGTAGAGATTTCCTATCAGGCAAAGGCAGATGCAGATACGGTTATGAACTTTACCAACCATACTTATTTTAATTTAGGTGGACAGGATAGTGGAGTAATTACAGGACAAAAATTGCAGATTTTGGCAGATGCTTTTACACCGGTAAAAGATTCTACCTGTATTCCAACGGGAGAAATTGTACCGGTAGAAGGAACTCCAATGGATTTTAGAACGATGAAGCCAATCGGACAGGATATTGATGCAGATTTTGAACAGTTAAAGTTTACAGGCGGATATGACCATAACTATGTTTTGAGTGATAAAACAGGCGAGATGCGAGTTATGGCAAATGCATACTGTGAAGAGACAGGTATTGCCATGGAAGCATCTACCGATTGCTGTGGGGTACAGCTTTATGCAGGAAACTTTATCGGAGCACAGAAGGGTAAAAATGGAGTTACTTATGGTGACCGCAACGGTTTCTGTTTGGAATCCCAGTTCTATCCAAATGCAGTAAATCAGGAGAATTTCCCATCTCCGGTTGTAAAAGCAGGGGAATTATATACCTCAAAAACTACATATAGATTGTATTTAAAATAGGATAAAAACAATCCCATAAAAAAACAACACATATAAAAGAAAATTGATATGTACACCCTTTCAGTGGTTCTTTATAATATAGGTAATAAGGACTAATGGGAGGGTTTTTTATGAAAAAATTAAAAAAGCTGGCTGCTGTGCTATTAGCAGTCTCAATGCTGTGCCAGATAATTGGGTGTTCAGGAAAAAATAGTACTGTCACATCTAAGACACAGACAAAGGATGCATCACAATCGCAGGAAATTACAGTAAATTTGCATTATTTGCGAAGTGATGACAAGTATGATGGATGGAATGTATGGTTTTGGACAGATGGTGATGGCAAATCCTATGAATTTGATGAAAGTAACAAAGATGATAATGGAGTAGTAACTACCATTTCATTAGCACCGGAAACCATGCAACTTGGGTTTATCATAAGATTAAATGAGTGGGAATCCAAAGATACGGACGGAGACCGTTTTGTGGATTTGGCAGAAGTGATTTCAGGAACAGTGGATGTTTATGTAACTTCAGGAGAAGAGGACTTTAAGGTAGTAAAAGGAGATGACGTACAAACTGGTATTAGTGTGTATGACGTTCAGGTAAAGGATGACTACCAAACAGTGGAATTTAAGGTTTCCAGTGAATTGAGCCAGAAAGACGTCAAAAAAATTAAAATTTTGGATGGAGATTTAAAAGAAATGGAAACAACAGAGATTTCAATGGACAAGAAAAAGGGTACTGCAAAAATCAAAGGTACATTTGAGAAAAAAGGTGATTACTATGTATCTTTAGAAGGTGGAAATCCTGTACAGGCAACTATGCCGGATATTTACTCTACGGAAGAGTTTGAGTCAGAATATGCTTATGATGGTGATGACTTAGGAGCAACCTGGACCAAAGATGCAACAACCTTTAAAGTATGGGCACCAACCGCAGATGCAGTATCTGTGAACCTCTATAAAGAAGGAGAAACAGGAAAAGACGATAAAATCGAAACCGTAGAAATGAAAAAGGGTGATAAAGGCGTATGGAGCGTGGAAAAATCCGGAGATTTAAACGGCGTATATTACACCTATACGGTAAAAGTAGATGGTCAGGAAAACGAGGCATGTGACCCATATGCAAAAACAACAGGTGTAAATGGAAATCGTGCTATGGTAATAGATATGGAATCCACCAATCCGGAGGGATGGGATGCAGATGTACGTCCGAATACAGACCTTAACATTACAGATGCGTTTATTTATGAACTTCAGGTGCGTGACCTTTCTGCGGATGAAAGTTCAGGAATTACCAATGTAGGAAAATTCTTAGGGCTGACAGAAACAGGAACAACAACACCAAGTGGTATTTCTACCGGATTAGATCATATGAAAGAGTTGGGAATTACACATCTTCATTTGAATCCGGTATATGATTTTGCTACCGTGGATGAAACAAAATTAGACAGCAATCAGTATAATTGGGGATATGACCCAAAGAACTACAATGTACCGGAAGGTTCTTACTCAACAGACCCATATCATGGCGAAGTGCGTGTAGAAGAATTCAAGCAGATGGTAGAAACACTTCATCAAAACGGTATCAGCGTAGTTTTGGATGTGGTATATAATCATACATACAGTGGAGAAGATTATTGCTTCAACCAGATTGTACCTGGATATTTCCATAGAATTAACGAAAACGGAGTATGGTCCAATGGTTCCGGATGCGGAAATGATGTTGCATCAGAAAGAGCAATGGTATCAAAGTATATTGTAGACTCTGTAACTTATTGGGCAAAAGAGTATCATGTAGATGGTTTCCGATTTGATTTAGTAGGATTGACAGATGTAGATACAATCAATGCGATTCGAGCTTCTTTAGATGAAATTGATCCATCAATTATTATGTATGGAGAAGGTTGGAGCTTAGATACACAGACAACCAAAGAAGGTGTAAAACTGGCAACTCAGACCAATGCAGTTGATATGCCTGGAATGGCACTGTTTTCTGATAATATCAGAGATGCAGTAAAAGGAAGTGTATTTGAAGCATCTGAACCGGGATATGTAAATGGTGATGTAACCGGAACTTACAGTACAATTATGAAATCAGCTGAAGGAAAGCCGGGCTGGTCAGCGACAGCATCTCAGGTTATCAATTACGTTAGCTGCCACGACAATCTTACCTTATGGGATAAGTTAAATTCCACCAGTGCAGATGACACCTTGGAAGAAAGAATCAAGCAGAACTTATTGTCAGCCTCTATTGTTTATACTTCACAGGGAGTACCGTTTATTTTGGCAGGAGAAGAAATGCTTCGTTCCAAGGTAAAGGATGACGGAACCTTTGATGAGAACAGTTATGCATCCCCAGACTCTGTGAATAGTATTAAATGGAGTAACTTAGATGATGAAAACACCAAGATGGTATATGAATTCTACAAGGGATTGATTGCATTCCGTAAGGCACATCCATCTCTTCGTATGGAAAGTACAACAACAGAGCAGATTGAATTTTACAATCAGGGAGAAAATAAAGGCGTTATTGCATACCAGATTGCACCGGAAGCAGATGGCGCATCAGGAAATGTATTTGTTATCTATAATCCATTAGAAAATGATGTTACCGTAACACTTCCGGAAGGAAAATGGGATGTTTATGTAAAAGGACAGACAGCGGGAAATGAAGTACTGGAAACCGTAAGTGGTGATGTCAGTGTAGAATCTGTTTCCTGTATGGTATTGGTAAAAGAATAATAGTAATATGTAGAGAGAAAGTAGAAAAGTAAAAAAGTGGTTGGTATCTGTAAGTAACAGATACCAGCCACTTTTGAATGTAATAGGAAATTGTGTCAGAAACAATAAAAATTATTTGTTGCTTCTTCTCCAAATATGCATCTTTTCAGCTTCTTTGATTAACTCATCTCTGAAGTCAGGATGTGCAACAGAGATAATCTTTTCACATTTCTGCCAAGCAGATAATCCCTTTAAGTTAACCTTACCATATTCGGTTACCAGATAGTGAATGTTTGCACGAGTATCGGTAACAACAGAACCTGGATGAAGAGTAGGAAGAATTCTGGACTTCACTTCACCATCCTTTGTTGTAAAGGTAGAAGAACAGCAGATAAAGCTCTTACCACCATTAGAAAGGTATGCACCAAGTACAAAGTCTAACTGTCCGCCTGCACCACTGATATGTTTGATACCGGAAGTTTCAGAACTTACTTGACCAAATAAGTCAATATCTACAGCATTGTTAATGGACATGAAGTTATCTAAAGCAGCGATAGAACGGATGTCATTTGTATAACTTACAGGTGCACTACACAATTCAGGGTTTTCATCTAAGTAATCATACATCTTTTTGGTACCGGCACCAAAACCATAAGTCTGGCGATAACGGTCGATATTCTTCTTAGAACCGTTGATTTTTCCGGCTTTGGCGATGTCTACGAAAGCATCAACATACATTTCAGTATGTACACCTAAATCTTTTAAATCAGATTCGGCAATCATAGAACCAACAGCGTTTGGCATTCCGCCAATTCCAAGTTGCAGACAGGCACCATTTGGAATCTCTTCTACGATTAATTTTGCAACAGCCTTGTCTACGTCAGTAGCTGCTCCGCCACCGCCAAGTTCGCCGATTGCAGGATTCTCGCCTTCTACAATAAAGTCTACTTTGGAAATATGGATACCGTTTTCAAAACCACCTAAACAACGAGGCATGTTTTCATTTACTTCTACGATGATTTTCTGAGATGTTTCACATACTGCAGCAAGGTGAGAAGCATTTGGTCCAAAGTTAAAGTAACCATGCTTATCCATTGGTGCAACCTGGAACATTGCTACGTTGTTTTTAGTATCTGATTCACGGTAATAACGTGGTAATTCAGAGTAACGAATTGGAGCATAAAAAGCACAGCCACGGTTGATTAATCTACGTTCAATACCGGACATATGCCAAGAGTTCCAAGTAAAGTGTTCACCGGCATCTTCACGTTCAAATACTGCCAGTGGTTTTAAAAGAATACCGCCACGAAGATTTACGTTCTTCAGTTCGTCAGTACGTTTTGCCAGTGCTTTGTCTAAAGCGTCAGGTGTTCCGGTACACCATCCATAATCTACCCAGTCACCTGAATTGATGACTTTTACAGCTTCCTCAGCAGATACAAGTTTCTGCTGGTATTCCTGATTGAAATCCATGATATGACCTCCCTAGAAAATTAAGATTGTTAAATTTGTAACATACTTGTATATTAACACCTTTCGCCTTAAGGGTCAATAAGGGAGCGAGAGTAAAATACTTAAAATCCATGGAAAAATATAGCAAAATACTGGGAAAATCATAAAAAAATATGGAAGAAAAAGGCGAAATATATTATAATATGGAAGATAAAGGGAAAAAACCGTAAACAATTTTGGATGGTTGACCTGTAAGGAGGAAAATATGGAAGAAAAGAGTAAATTTCGATTTAACAATGAAAGTGAAAGATATCATGTATTAAATCGACTTTTTGTACTAGCCACAGATGCACTAATGGTGATTTTCTTAATATTCTTGTGGTTAAAGTTTGCTATGAAGAGCATGTCGCTTTCGATAGCAATAGAAAATACAGTAGTTATTTTAGTTGCAACGCTTATCAATGCAATTATATTTTTTGGTAAGAAAGATCATAAGCAATTAAAAACAATTATTTCAGTAGAAATAGGTTTAGAAGTATTCCTTTTGGGGGCGCAGACAGATGCAGGCTTTCTTGGTTTGGCACTGATTTGTGCACTGGCAGTACAGATCCCATACTATGATAAAAAGAAATATTTAGTAACGGTTCTTGTTTACGGGGTATTATATATGATAATCGAGATACTTCAGAGTGTAACAGGAAAGTCTACGCAGGATGTAGGAGCATTTTGTTCCGTGCTGTTGATGTTAGGAGCTTTTTATGTGCTGATTCGTGAAGGAACAATTTCAAGAGAATTTAGCGAACATGCTTTGGGAACAGTGAAAGAGCAAGGGGAAAAGCAGAAAGAAATGTTAGAAGATATTGTTTCTATTTCCCAAACAGTAAAAGAAGAATCTGATAAAAGTACGGATATGGTAAATAGCCTTGTAGAAACAACACAAACAGTTACCAGCAGTATGCAGGAGATTTCCTCTGCAACCAATTTAACTGCACAAAATATTGAAGAACAGAACAATATGACCCAGAGTATTCAAGAGGCAATTGATATGACAGGGGAAAGCTCCAAAAAGATGGTAAATATTGCCACAGAGTCCAATCAAAGCATTCAAGAAAATATGCAGGTAATGGAGAGCCTGAAAGAACAATCTGCACAGATTGCCAATACCAATAGTCAGGTAACGGAATCCATGGAGCGACTTCAGAATAAGACAAAAGAAGTGGAAAATATAGCAGGAATGATTCTGAATATTTCCAGTCAGACCAACTTATTAGCATTAAATGCATCCATTGAAAGTGCAAGAGCAGGAGAAGCGGGAAGAGGATTTGCAGTAGTAGCAGAGCAGATACGTCAATTAGCGGAACAGACCAGAAGTTCCACAGAAGAGATTACCAGAATTATTAATGAATTAAATGAAAATGCCAATGAAGTGGTTATTTCCGTAGAAAGTTCTGTAGGGGCAACTGAGAGTCAGAATGAAATGATTTTATCTGCAGTGGAGACATTTGAAAAATTAAATTCCAACATGGTAGCGTTAATCGGAAATATACAGGAAATGGATGAAAGAATTACTAATTTATCCGATTCCAACAATAAGATTGTGGAAAATATTTCGCAGCTTTCTGCAACTACAGAAGAAGTAACTGCAAGTGCAGAACAGGCAAGTAATATGAGTGTACAGAATCTGGAATTTGCCCAGCAGGCAAAGGACGCAATTGACCAAATTAAAAGCACAGCAGATAATTTGGAACAATACATTTAAAAAATATAAAAAAAGGTATTGACAATTGTGTAAAAAACAGATAAAATAATACCGTTGCTGAAACGCAGCGGGCCCAGTTAGCTCAGTTGGTAGAGCAGAGGACTGAAAATCCTCGTGTCTCTGGTTCGATTCCGGAACTGGGCACTCCGCGGGTGTAGTTCAATGGTAGAACACCAGCCTTCCAAGCTGGATACGTGGGTTCGATTCCCATCACCCGCTTATAATATGAGATACATTGTATTTCGTATGTTATATATGCGATAGTGGCGTAGTTGGTAACGCGCGACCTTGCCAAGGTCGAGACCGCGGGTTCGAGCCCCGTCTATCGCTCTAATAGAACTTAGTAACCGCTAAGTTCTATTTTTTTGTTTTGTAGCATTTCAATTTTTTTTATAATATGTTAAAATAAAAATCAGAATAAAAGATACTTGAGAGAAAAGAATGAGAGAGTAATCGGGAGGAATTGCAATATGCGGTATATGCCCATATCTAGAATAGAAGAAGGGATGGCGCTTGGCCAGGATATATATGATGGAGAGGGAAGATTGATTCTTGGTAAGCATTTGATACTAAATGACGAATATATCCGTAATTTATCTAGTCTTGGATTTCCGGGAATTTATATTGATGATGAATTTTCGGAAGATTTAATTATTCCGCAGGTGATTCGGCCAGAGGTAAAGAGGGAAGCATTAAAGAAAGTACATGACTTATTTTTGGAAAATCCGACTTTACCAATGGAGCAGCAGAACTTGCAAAAAGTTGTCATGGACGTTATGGAAGACGTATTAAATAATGGCGATGTTATGTGTAATATGTTGGATGTCAAGACATATGATGATTATACCTATTTCCATTCTGTAAATGTAGCGGTATTGTCAGCAATGATTGGTGCCGCATGTAATATGAATCAGACGGAATTAAATATTCTTACCACAGCAGCAATGCTTCACGATGTAGGAAAACGTTTTTTGGAAAAAGATATTTTATGTGCGCAAAGAGAACTTACCGAAGAAGAACGAGAACAGATCAAACAGCATCCGAAGTTAGGATATGAGTTTTTAAAGGATAATTTTGAATTTTCCAGTCATGTTTATACAGCGGTATTACAACATCATGAGTGGTACAACGGTGGTGGCTATCCACAGCAAAAGTCAGGAACAGAGATTTCGATTTATGCGCGCATTATTAAGTTGGTGGATGTATATGATGCATTGACTTCTAAGGTACCATACCATGAAGCAGTATCGCCTTCCGAAGCGGTAGAATATATCATGGCGAATGCAGGAGCAGAATTTGACCCGGAATTGGTAAATATTTTTATGCGAAAGATTTCAGTATATCCGGTGGGGTGTGAGGTAGAACTTTCGGATGGAAGAACAGCAGTGGTTATGGAGAACTACCGAGACTTTATTTTAAGACCGAAGGTAAAAGTAATACCGGATGGACAGATTATTGATTTGAAATCGGATGAAAAGGCAAGGTGCTTGACGATATTAGAACTTTTAATGTAGAATAGGGAACAAACGAGGGAATTTACAACAGGATGGTGAAAGTGTGGCAGCACAGATTAAGGAGACCATAGATATACTACTGGCAGAGAGCTTTAAGGAGTTAGCATGCCAGCAGCCTATTGAAAAAATTACAATCAAGGAAATTACAGACAAAGCAGGGGTTATCCGACCAACCTTTTATAACCATTTTCAAGATAAGTATGAATTATTAGAGTGGATTATTAAGAAACAGATATTAGAGCCAATTCGGCCATTGATACTTGCGGGGATGGTAGATGAAGGATTGGTATTGATGTTTACTACGATAGAAAAGGAGAAGGAATTCTATAGTAGAGCAGCACGATTAGAAGGACAGAATTCTTTCGAGGGTATCGTAAAGAGATGTATTTTACAGACGTTATCCGAGGCATTGCAGGCGGAGCACCCAAGACAACATTCTAAAAGGGGGAAATACCCATGGTTAAATGCCAAGAATGTGGCAGAGTTCTATGCCCAGTCTATGTGTTTTGTTGTAATTGACTGGATAAAGGGTGGAATGAGCATTACACCAAGAGAGATTACAGATGTCTATAATTACATCATGTCAACCCCGATGAATGAAGTATTGAAGGAATTGTAAGGTGTATGTGAAGAATATACACTTCGGTATATGTGTAAAAAGTAAAACGACAAATCTATAAAAATGTATAATTGAATTATACAGCCGGGAAAGATTGAATATGTATTTATTCAGTCTTTTTTTTTATACTTTACCATAGAAAAAAAGAAAGAGAGTGTGAGCAAATGATTAAATTTGGAAAAAAAGTCGTTAAATTCAGAATACCAATTCTGATTATCAGTTTCTTGTTGCTGATACCGGCTACCTTTGGATATGTAAACACCAGAATTAATTATGATATTTTATCCTATCTGCCGGGCGACATTGAAACAATGAAAGGGCAGGATATTCTGCTGGATGAATTTGGAACAGGCGCATTTTCCTTGTGTGTAGTACAGGGGATGGACGAAAAAGATGTAGTTTCGTTGGAAGAACAAATGCGGGAAGTAGAACATGTAAAGGATGTTCTTTGGTATGATTCCCTTGCAGATATTTCTATTCCAATGGATATTTTACCGGATGAAGTAAAAGATGCATTTAATAATGAAGAGAAAAACAGTACTTTGATGATTGTTACTTTTGATACATCTATGTCAGCAGATGAGACATTGGATGCAATCCAAGAGATAAGAGGTCTTACAAAGAATCAATGCTTCTTAAGTGGTATGTCAGCTACCGTAACCGATATCAAGAAGATTTGTAACAGCGAGGCTGTTATGTATGTAGTAATTGCGGCTGGCTTATCTGCAATCGTATTAGCATTGACTATGGATTCTTTCCTGGTTCCGGTATTCTTCTTATTAAGTATCGGAATGGCAATCCTATATAACTTAGGAACGAACTTTGTGAGCGGAGAAATTTCCTTTATTACACAGGCGTTGGCAGCGGTATTGCAGTTGGCGGTAACCATGGATTACTCCATTTTCCTGTGGCATAGTTATCAAGAGAATCAGGAACGATTCCCGGGAGATAAAAATCGTGCCATGGCACATGCAATTTCCAATACCATTACTTCAGTAGTGGGAAGTTCTATAACAACAGTGGCTGGTTTCGTGGCAATGTGCTTTATGACATTTACTCTTGGTATGGACCTTGGTATTGTTATGGCAAAAGGTGTAGTAATCGGTGTAATCGCATGTGTAACAATTTTACCAGCAATGATTCTTGTATTTGACAAGGCAATTGAAAAAACAAAACATAGAGCAATTATTCCGGATTTAGGAAAAATCGGAAACTTTGTAACAAAGAAATATGTAGTATTTATCGTTCTGTTTTTAGTAATATTAGGACCTGCATTATATGGATATACACACAACGAAGTATATTATGACTTAGCAGGAACTTTGCCGGATGACCTGGAAAGTGTACAGGCAAACAACAAATTGGAAGAAGACTTTGATATGGGCGCAACCGACATTATTCTTGCAGATAGCAATCTGTCCGCAAAAGACGCATCTGCAATGATTGATGAAATCAAGAATCTTGATGGTGTAGCCTTGGTATTAGGAAAAGATGCTTTGATTGGACCGGCAATTCCTACAGAGATGATTCCGGACGATATGTTAAAAGATTTAGATAACGGAAAATATCAGATGATTTATGTAATGTCTGAGTATAAGACAGCATCTGATGAAGTAAATGCACAGTGTGATGCTATTAAGGAAATCATTAAGAGATATGATAAGAGTGCAATGCTCATTGGTGAAGCACCTTGTACCGAAGATTTGATTACAATTACAGATAAAGACTTTAAGACAGTAAGTACCGTATCTATCGTATTAATCTTTATCATTATTGCAGTAGTATTAAAATCAATTTCCTTACCGGTTATTCTGGTAGCAGTTATTGAATTTGCAATCTTCATTAACATGGGTATTCCGTCTTATACAGGAACGGTATTACCGTTTATTGCTTCTATTGTTATCGGAACAATTCAGTTAGGAGCAACGGTTGACTATGCAATTCTTATGACCAATAAGTATAAGAGAGCAAGAAGCAGAGGAGCAGAGAAGAGAGAAGCAATTGCAACAGCATTGAACAGTTCTTTACAGTCTATCATTGTTAGTGCATTGAGTTTCTTTGCAGCAACATTTGGTGTAGGTATTTACTCCAGTATTGATATGATTAGTTCTCTGTGTACATTGTTAGCAAGAGGAGCAATTATCAGTTTGTTCGTTGTAGCATTTGTTTTACCTGCAATGTTCATGGTATTTGATAAATTGATTCTTCATACAAGTATCGGATTTAAACCAGAAAAAAGTGAAAAATAGAAAGAGAGGAAACAAATATGAAAAATGTAGAATTAAAGAAAAGATTCAAAAATAAATATGTGATTCGTATTGCAGCAGGTGCAGTTACCATTGCTGTATTAGGAACCGGAGTTGGTGGAGCTTATGCAGTTCATGCAGAAAAGGCAAAGACAGAAGAAAGCGCAGAAACTCAGAATGCAGATGCAGATACACAAGATAGCACAAAAGATGCAGAAAACAAATTACTGAATGCATTGTCTGGAGATGAAACACAAACAGAAGAAGCTGGAAAAGAAGAAACTGTTTATGTAGTATCTAAGGCTGATGGTACAGCAGATAACGTAATCGTAAGTGAGTGGTTAAAAAATAAAGACGGAAGCGATACCATAAAGGATGCATCCGACTTAAAGGATATTAAAAACGTAAAAGGAGACGAAACTTTTACACAGAATGGAGACGAAGTAACCTGGGATGCCAAGGGAAATGATATTTATTATCAAGGAACTACAGATAAAGAGCTTCCAGTTACGGAAAAGATTACTTACTATCTTGATGGAAAAGAAATGACACCGGAAGAAATTGCAGGAAAGAGCGGTAAGGTAACCATCCGTTTTAATTATACCAATAATGAAAAAACTACACAGGTTGTAGATGGAGAAGAGCATGAAGTATATGTTCCATTTACTGTTATGACTGGAATGATTCTTCCGGAAGATTACAGTAATGTAGAAGTTACCAATGGTAAAGTAATTTCTGATGGAAGCAAGAAAGTCGTTGTAGGTGTTGCAATGCCGGGACTTAAGGATAGTTTACAGATTGAAGACGGTGATTTAGATGCGGATGTAGATATTCCGGATTATGTGGAAGTAACAGCAGATGTTGAGAACTTCTCCTTAGATATGACAATGTCTGTCATCATGAATGATTTATTGGGAAGCACAGATTTAGATGAAGCATTTGACTTAACAGACTTAGAAGACAGCATTAATACTTTATCCGATTCTTCTAAACAGTTAGTAGATGGAAGTAGTGATCTTGCAAAAGGATTAGATACATTAAAGAATAGCATGAAGGAATTCTCCTCTGGTGTAAATACTTTAAAAGATGGTGTTACTTCTTATACAAATGGAGCTTCTGAAATCAATGCAGGTGCAGCAGCATTAGATACCGGAATTGAATCATTAAGCCAGGGAGTATCTACTTTAACTTCTGCATTAGGAACAGCAATGAGCGACAGTGAAAAGCAGGCAGTAGCAGCACAGGCAGATGCAGCAGTAGAAAGTAATTTTGCAGGCGGTACGTCTGATGCAATCGCAGCACAGGCAGCAAGCCAGTTTGAGCAGACCATGAAGGGAAGCAAGAGCGCAGTAGAGCAACAGATTAGCAGTCAGCTTGCAGGAAGTGAATTATATACAACCATGGTAGATGCGGTATATAATCAGAAGATTTTTGAAGCATATCAGGCACAGAAAGATACAGTAGATGCTGCAATTGCAGCATATGCAGCACAAGGTGTAAACCTTTCTATTACAGATGTAGTAGAGCAGGGATATCAGGCACAGACCGGTCACTCAATTAAGAGTGAAGTTGAGGCTGGAGTTGCTCAGAATCTTTCAGGAGCAGCAGGAACAATCGCAGATGGTGTTACAAGTGGAATTGCAGAACTTGGAAAACAGCAGATGGGAGCAAGTGTGGCAGATGCGTGCAAGACAGCAGCCAAGACAGCAGCAGAAGCAGCAGCAGTAAGCGGTGCAGAAGGAGCAAAATCCCAAATCGCAGCACAGCTTCAGCAGTCTGGTTTGATGGAAGGTGTTGCAAAGTTAAAGAGTGGTGCAAGCCAGCTTTCAAAGGGAACTTCAACATTAGTATCTAATAACAATGCATTAGTAGGCGGTGCAAAGGCATTAGCAGAAGCAACTTCTAAATTAGCAGAAGGGGTAGACAAGTTAGAGAGTGGTTCTAATGAGTTAACCGAAGGTATGGCAAAGTTTGATGAAGAAGGAATTCAGAAACTGGTAGATGCTTACAACGGAGATGCAAAGGAATTATTAAATAAATTGACAGCAGTAGTAGATGCCGGAAAAGAATATCAGACATTTACAAAGGTTGCAGATGGTACAAAAGGAAATGTGAAATTTATCATCCGTACAGAAGCCGTAAAAGCTGATGAGAAATAATTATCAGACTGGAGTGCAGAGATATGAATATCGTAGAAGAACTGATAGTTTTAGCGGGAATATCGTTGGATATATTCGCAGTTATGGAGTGTCAAGGTTCCTTGATTGCTAAGGTTCAAAAGAAACATTTGGCAATTATAAGTAGTATATTAGTAGTGGGTCAGGTGTTGGCACTTGAAATTGGAAATTTTCTTTCTGTACTTCTGCGCCGTTATCAAACTTACGATTATGAGGTTTTTCTAGAGGAAGTGCTGGCGGTGGTTATTTTCCTTGGTATGGGAGTTAGATTATTACTGAAAGCATGGAAAAATGAGCGCATTATAGAACGAAGAGAAGAAAAACTAAATATTAAAGAGCTTGTGTATCTCTATATACGAAGTAGTGTATTTACACTATTAGTAGGAGTTGCATTCGGATTCTTAGGATGTGGCATGTTAAGAGTATTGGTTATGGCAGTAGTGATGACAGTGGCAGTAACCATACTTGGAATGTACACCGGATATCGATTAGGGTTTGAACACAAAGTAAAAGCATATTTGGCAGGAGGAATTCTTCTGATAGCAGCCGGAATCGATGTAATCGTTAGATATATTTTCTATATGTAGATTAGTGTTAAAGTAAAAAATATGAAAGCCAAAAAGCTCCCCTGCAATTTGCAGGAGGAGCTTTTTGGTTGTCCGTATTGTAATTTTATAAGAAAATATATTTCAATATGAAAAGAACGGTCAGTACATACATAAGAGCACTGATTTTCTTTTCCTTAGCCTTTCCTGTAAGAAGGTTAATTAATGTCCAGGAGATAACTCCGATAGCGATACCTTCTGAAATGCTGTAAGCTAAAGGCATTGCAATAATGCATAAGAAAGCAGGGATTGCATCGGACATATCGTCAAAGTTAATCTTCACAACAGAACCCATCATATAGAATCCAACGATGATCAAAGCCGGAGCAATGGCAAAAGAAGGAATACTTAAGAATAATGGGGAGAAGAAAACGGATAACAGGAACAGAAGTCCGGTTACTACAGAAGTAAGTCCGGTACGTCCGCCGGCTGTTACACCAGATGCACTTTCTACATAAGTAGTAGTAGTAGAGGTACCGAAGATAGCACCAATACAAGTAGCGATTGCATCAGAAAGTAAAGCAGGTTTGATTCTTTCCAATTTTCCTTCTTCATCAAGCATATCTGCCTTAGAAGAAACTCCGATTAAAGTTCCGATGGTATCGAACATGTCTACAAATAAGAAAGAGAACATGATGATTAAGAAGTCTCCCAATGGGAAGTTCTTAAAGTCTAAGGTAAATACTGCACCAAAGGTTTCCTTGAAAGAGGAAAAGTCAAAGCTTACGATAGCGGCAGGAATTGTAGAAGCCATACCGGCATCAGCATCTGGAACATAGATACCGGTGAGTTCACAGACAATACCTAATACCCAGGTTACTAAAATACCAACAAGGATACCGCCCTTGACATTTTTAATTAATAAGATAGCAGTCACTAAAACACCAATCAGTGCAAGGATAGCACCAATACCAACGGAATGGAAGGTATCACCTTTAAAAGTCTGATAGGTAAGTAAAGTAGAATCGCTGTTTACGATTAACTTAGCATCCTGTAAACCGATAAATGCAATAAACAAACCGATTCCCACACTTACTGCGGACTTTAAAGTAGTAGGAATGGCATTAAAGATTGCTTCACGAACATTTGTTAATGATAAGATAATAAATACGATACCTTCAACAAATACGGCAAATAAAGCCAATTTCCAAGAATATCCCATACCAAGGACAACAGTGAAGGCAAAGTAGGCATTTAAGCCCATACCTGGAGCTAAAGCAAATGGGTAATTAGCAAGTAATGCCATTAATAAAGTACCCACAAAAGAAGCTAATGCAGTTGCAATTAATACTGCGTTAGAGTCCATGCCCGCTGCCGATAAAAGATTTGGGTTTACGGCAAGAATATATGCCATAGTCATAAAAGTAGTAAACCCTGCAACAACTTCTGTTTTTGCGGAAGTGTTGTTTTCTTTGAGTTTGAAAAACTTTTCAAGCATAAAATTACTCTCCTTTGTATAATATGTGTTTACAATACAGTGCCCTTATTATAGCACAGGATGTGGAGGGAGACAATGAAAAGCCGAAGGTTAGTGGGGCTGTTTTTTCCATAAGGAGAATTTTAATACACTTAATATAATGAGAAGAAACAGAATAAGGCTTCCAAATTCTCCACCATTGACAGGAAGTGCAAGGTCAATCCCAATAACCGCTAAAATAGCAAGCAGAATGCCTGCAAGTCCTTCCCCTGCAATCATTCCGGAGCAGTAGAGAATTCCGCTGTTAATTTTGAAGTCTCCCTTTTTGTCCAAAAGAAGACGCAACAGACCACCTACCATAATGCAAGCATTTAACTGTACCGGAAGATAAACGCCAATGGCAAAAGGAAGCACCGGAATCCCAAGAATTTCCACTGCAATCGCTAAAAATACACCGATAAATACCAATGCCCAGGGAAGATTATTTTCCATAACACCTTCCACAATCATTTTCATGAGTGTTGCCTGTGGTGCTCCCAGTTGTTCGGAACCAAATCCCCAAGCAGCATTTAAAAGATAAAGTACCCCACCAATCACAAGAGAGGCAGAGGTAACTCCTATCAACTCCCCGATTTGTTGCTTTTTAGGGGTTGCTCCCAATAAAAATCCTGTTTTTAAGTCCTGTGATGTGTCTCCGGCAATCGCGGCAATGATACAAATAATAGAGCCAATTGCAATGGCTGCCTGCATACTGCCAATTCCGGTATCTTTAAGGGTTTTTAGGATAATGGTAGAAAAGAGCAGAGTTGCAATTGCCATACCGGAAACAGGGTTGTTGCTGCTGCCTACCAAGCCCACCATACGGGCGGAAACGGCAGAAAAAAAGAAACCGAATATAATGACTAAAAAAGCACTGGGTAAAGAAAGCGGAATGGAGGGTACCAGCCATAAGAACAGGGCAATTAACCCAATGCAAGGGAGAATAATTCGCATATCTAAGTTTTGGTCGGTTCGTTTGGCAGTGGAGTCGTTTGTAAGGTGCATCCCCTTAACCGAGTCACGAAAAGTTTGAAAAATAAGAGGAAGGGAACGGACTAAACTGATGATTCCTCCTGTTGCTAATGCGCCTGCACCGATATAGCGGATATAGATGCTCCAAATAGCACTTGCTCCGCCGGCTTCATATAGTTGTCCGATAGGTTCTATTCCCGGATAGAGTGTGAGCTGGGAGCCGAATAAAACAATGGCAGGAATGAGAACCATCCAACTGATAATACCACCTGCAAACATGTAAGAAGCAATTCTGGGACCGCAGATATAACCAACACTTAAAACAGCAGGATATATCTGAGTGCCAATTTCTCCGGCAAACTGTTTAAAACGCAAAGAAATTTCTCCCGGAAATAGTTTCAGACCATCCACTACAAATTTAAAAACAGCAGAGATACCCATTCCTGCAAAAACAGTAGAAGCGTTAGAAGCCCCTTCTTCTCCGGCGAGAAGTACTTCTGCACAGGCAGAGCCTTCCGGGTAAGGGAGAGTATGATGTTCCTTTACAATCAGGGAATTTCGCAGTGGGATCATAAAAAATACCCCCAGCAATCCACCAGCTAAAGTAATGAGTGTGATTTCTAAAATACTTGGTGTGGACATTTTTCCTTCACCGGCCCAGAGAAAAAGCGCGGGAAGAGTAAAAATAGCACCGGCAGCTACAGATTCACCGGCAGAGCCGATGGTCTGTACGATATTACTTTCCAAAATAGAATTTTTGCGCAACAGTACCCGAATAACGCCCATAGCAACCACTGCGGCAGGAATAGAAGCAGAAATGGTAAGTCCTACGCGCAATCCCAGATAAGCATTGGCTGCGCCGAAGATAACAGCCAGAAGAATTCCGGTAATTACAGAAGCCGGAGTAAATTCGGAAAGAGACTGTTTCGACGAAATATAAGGTTTGAAGTCTTTTTGTTGGTTCATAGTATAAGTTCTCCTTGAATTATGATATGATAATAAAATGAGTAAAAAATTACAGAGAAGGAAAAACAAATGAAAAAAATAATAGCCTTTATAAAGAAAGAGACCATATTGTGTGTTGCTGTACTCCTTGCAGTTATTTCCTCCTGTTTTGTATTACCAGATAAAAAATATATCTCTTATATTGATGTCCGTACCATGGTGATTTTATTCTGCTTAATGGCGGTTGTTGCAGGATTTCAGAAAATCGGTGTATTTCATATCATAGCAAGAAAGCTTTTAGAAAGGGTAAACGGAGGATGTCAGCTAGTACTGATTCTGGTAATGTTGTGTTTCTTTTTCAGTATGCTCATTACCAATGATGTAGCACTAATCACCTTTGTCCCTTTAGGGATTCAGGTATTGGGTATGCTGGGAGAAGAGAGGAAGAAAAAGTTGTTGATTCCTGTTGTGGTATTACAGACGATTGCAGCCAATCTTGGAAGTATGCTAACACCTATTGGAAATCCGCAAAACCTTTATTTGTATGCAAGAGCCGATATGAAAGGAATGGAATTTTTTAAACTAATGATTCCGTATTCAACACTGGCACTTGTAATGTTATCAATCTGGTGCATTATAATAGGAAGAAAAGATGGAGTAAAACAGATGGTGTTTGAAATAAAGGAAACACTGATTGATAGAAAAAAACTAGTAGGGTGGAGCATTTTATTTTTCTTATGTATTGCAACAGTAGCAGGAAAAATTCCTTATACATGGATGTTTGGTGTAGTAGTAGTCGGAACCTTTTTCTTAGATAAAAAAATATTTTGTAAGGTAGATTATGCGCTTCTAGGGACATTTCTTGGATTTTTTATTTTTATTGGAAATATGGGTAGAATGGAAGTATTTCGAAATGGGTTAGAAAGCGCAATAAATGGAAATGAGGTAATAACATCCATAGTTGCCAGTCAGGTTATCAGTAATGTACCAACAGCATTATTATTGTCAGGATTTACACAAGATATAAAAAGTCTTATCATAGGAACCAATTTGGGAGGACTTGGAACCTTAATAGCATCCATGGCAAGTTTGATTTCTTTTCGCTATATAGGAGCAGAAGATAAAGGGAAAAGACTTTCCTATTTAAAATATTTTACCATAGCAAACATTTTCTTCTTGGTAATACTATTTTTCTTTTATATGGTGAATATAATGTGATATAATGAGCAGTGAAAAATCCAAGTCTGGCAAATTGACTGTTTACAGGCAAAATTGCCAGACTGGATTTTAATTCGGCGAATGCCGTACAGTTCGGAAAAGCAGAGCTTTTTCGAACGTGCACTGCGGAGTAGTGTTAGAAAGTAGGGCAAAATTTTATTATATAGGTAGGAGGGAGAAGTGTGATTTCGGTATTGGCAGGCGTTTTTATTAAAAATAAGGAAGATGTGAAAAATCCACAGGTACGGCAAAAGTATGGCATGCTTTGTGGAATAGTTGGAATTTTTTTTAATATATTTTTGTTTGCGGGGAAGTTTTTAGCAGGAACAATAAGCAAATCTATTTCCATTACAGCAGATGCATTTAATAACTTATCAGATGCAGGTTCTTCCTTAATTACCTTAATTGGATTTCGTATGTCCGGGGCAGAACCGGATGTGGATCATCCATTTGGCCATGGGCGAATTGAATATGTTTCAGGATTGATTGTATCTGGGGCAATTCTCATTATGGCATTTGAACTGGTGAAGTCATCTGTTGAGAAAATTATTCATCCGGAACCGGTAGAATTTAGTATACTTGCGGTTGCGATTTTGGTGGTATCCATTTGCGTAAAATTATATATGGCATACTACAATCGCAGCATCAGTAAAAAAATTGAATCCGCAGCAATGGGAGCAACGGCAATAGACAGTTTGAGCGATAGTTGCGCTACAACGGTGGTATTGCTTGCAACTATTGTAGGAAAAATAACCGGACTTCAAATTGATGGATGGTGCGGTGTGTTAGTAGGTATTTTTATTTTTTATGCAGGAATCAGTGCAGCAAAAGATACTTTAAATCCATTGTTAGGGCAACCGCCGGAAGAAGAATTTGTTGCGCAGATAGAAGAGTTAGTGCTAAGACATCCGGAAATTATCGGGGTGCATGATTTGATTGTGCACGATTACGGACCTGGACGTATGATGATATCATTGCATGCAGAAGTTCCGGCGGAAGGAGACATTCTAAAATTACATGATGTGGTAGATAATATTGAACATGAATTGCGCAGAGAATTAAAATGTGAAGCAGTGATACATATGGACCCTGTTGTGACAGGAGACGAACAGGTGGATTATTTAAAGAAAGAAATGCAGAAATTGTTATCTGATATAGACAAAAAAATTTCTATGCATGATTTTCGAGTAGTTATGGGATCGTCCCATACAAATCTCATTTTTGATATTGTAATTCCTTTTGGATATAAAATGCGGGATGAGGAACTGACACAATATATTCAGGAGAAAACAAAGGAAAAATTTGGGAACAATTACTTTACGGTAATTGAGGTAGATAAGGCTTACTATAAGGAAAAGTAAGAAAAAATGTCTATTTTTTATGAGAGAAAAATAATTCTTTCGTGTGAAATTACTAGTTTTTCCAAAACAGGCTTGAAAAAGAAAATTAGTTGGTGTATATTCGAATATGATAATAAGACACTTGATAACAACTTGTATTATATTATTACATGAGAGAGAGAGATAAGATGAGTGAAAAGAAAGTAATTGTATCTAATGTAGCAAAAGAGTATAGTAATCCAATCGCTGAGTTGGTACAGGTTGCTTGTCAGTTTGACAGTGATATTCGTTTGGAGAGTGGAGATGCTAAGATTAATGCAAAGAGCATTATGGGAATTATGGCATTTAATCCATGCAAAGGAATGTCTGTTAATATTGTAGCAACAGGAACCGATGAACAAGAAGCATTGAATGCTATGGAAAGATTCTTAGCTTGCCAGTAGGCACTTATATTGGGAGGGATAACATGCAAAAGAATGGTAGTAAGGTAGTAACAGCAAAAACAGTAACAGCAAAGACAGCAGAACCTGTAAAGCAGGAGAAGATTGCGAAAGTGGTTGAAAAGCCAGTAGAAGCAAAGCAGGAAACTGTAGTAGTTGCAGATAAGAAAGAAACTGCAGAAAAGAAGACAGCAGAGAAGAAACCCGCAGCAAAAAAGACTACTGCAAAGAAAACAGGCAGAAAGCCAAAGGCTAAGCCGGTAGAAAAGGTAGAAGAAATTTATGTACAGTTTGCCGGACAGGAACTTCTTACAAAGGAAGTACTTGAGAGAGCAAAACAGGCATACATAGCAGAAGGACACAGAGAATCTTCTATTAAGTCTATTCGTTTATACATTAAGCCAGAAGAGCATATGGCATATTATGTAATTAACGAGAAGATTGCTGGTGGAGTTCCGGTATAATAGGAACGTAGTATAGAAATAAGAAATAGGAAAAGGATTCTGTTCATACGGAATCCTTTTTTTTAAAAGAGGATGGGAATGGTTAATGAGAAAAAAGGTAAGTATGAGTATTGTATTAATAATTTTTTTGAGTTTTATAGGCGTAGTTGTTATAAACGCAAATAATAATGTTGGAACAATACATAGTGAAGAAAAGATAAATGAAATAGAACCTTATAAAAAGGAGTTGAAAAAACTTAATAAAAAGTGGGGGACAAGTTATAAAATAGAGTGTGAGGAAGGAGATACAGAGCAAGAGATAATAGATTATTTTACATCGATGTCAATAGAAGAATTTAGAGAATATATGCAAAATGTACATATAAGGGATATGAACACACATGAAAGTAGTAAGGGTAATAATATAAAGATTGAGGAAAATAATATACCATAGGAGGGAAAAGTGAAATTAAAGAAAATTTTTGTGGCAGTAACTGTATGTATATTGTTTTTAAACAATGCAATTTGCGTTCAGGCAGAAGAAGAGAAAAGTGTAGATACATTGTTTCCGTATAAAGAAGAATTAAAGAATTTGAACAAAGCCTGGGGAACAAATTATAAAATAGGAATTGAGGAAGGAGATACAGAGCAAGAGATAATAGATTATTTTACGTCTATGTCGATGGAAGAATTTCAAGAATATATGAAAAATATCCATGCAGCAGATGTTGCAGGAATAAAAAGTGTGTCAGAGAATGGAAAGAAAAATAATTCAGATAAAGCACGCAGTTTGACATATAATCAATATGCATACTATGATGGTAATAATGCTTTGAGAATTAGAGCGGAGATAGCTACATCTTCAAGTGGTGTTAAGACATATGAAAGTATACCATCATATGGGCGTGTTTAAGATCATTATCCGTATTACGATCCAACGATGGGAGCTTCTTTTACGTTTTCATCTAATAGAAAAATTGCTACGGGGAGATTTAATTGTGTTAAGTATGTAGGAAAGGGAATACAAAATGGTATTTGCTATACCATAACATGTAAATTTAGTGCGGCAAGCACTAGAGGTTCAATAATGTAAAAAAATAGAATAAAGATATAAAAAGGGACTACTACACCATTTTTACTGATCATGTAGTAGTCCTGTTGAGTTATTAAGGAGCAAATAATGTATAAGTTATTAATTGTAGAAGATGATGCAGTTATTGCAAAATCTATTCAGAC
>JAAYPT010000090.1 GCA_012519695.1 Clostridiales bacterium
AAAATATGGCAGATTGGCATTTTAGTTAGATTTATTCACCTTTCAAATGCAATTTGCGGAAACTCAAGGCCAATGAGTCATTGACAGTTTGTTTACTTTTTGTTAAAATCGAGGGAATAACAGCATTAACAATTATAAAGAAAGTGAGGAAAAAAAATGGGTAAAATTATCGGCGAAGGAATTACATTTGACGATGTCTTATTAGTTCCTGCATACTCAGAAGTTACACCGAATATGGTAGACCTTTCTACCAATTTAACAAAGAAAATCAAGTTAAATATTCCTATGATGAGTGCCAGCATGGACACAGTTACAGAACACAGAATGGCAATTGCAATGGCACGTCAGGGTGGTATTGGAATTATTCATAAAAATATGTCCATCGAGGCACAGGCTGAGGAAGTTGATAAGGTAAAACGTTCTGAAAATGGCGTTATCACAGATCCATTTTCCCTTTCTCCGGAACATACATTACAGGATGCCGATGATTTAATGGGCAAATTCCGTATCTCCGGTGTGCCAATTACCGAAAACGGAAAATTAGTCGGCATTATTACAAACCGTGACCTGAAGTTTGAGGAAGATTACTCTAAGCAAATTAAGGAATGCATGACTTCCGAAGGACTGGTAACTGCAAAAGAAGGAATTACTTTAGAAGACGCAAAGAGAATTCTTGCAAAAGCAAGAGTTGAAAAATTACCAATCGTAGATGATAACTTTAATTTAAAGGGATTAATTACCATCAAAGATATTGAAAAACAGATTAAATATCCACAGTCCGCAAAGGATGCACAGGGAAGACTTCTCTGTGGTGCCGGTGTTGGTATTACTGCGAACATGATGGAACGTGTAGATGCTTTAGTAAAGGCAAAAGTTGACGTTATCGTTGTTGACTCTGCACATGGACATTCTAAGAACATCTTAGAAGCTGTAAAGAAAATCAAAGCAACTTATCCTGATTTACAGGTAATCGCAGGAAACATTGCTACCGGTGCTGCTACTAAGGCATTAATCGAAGCCGGTGCAGACGCAGTAAAGGTTGGTATCGGACCTGGATCTATCTGTACTACCCGTATCGTTGCAGGTATCGGTGTTCCACAGATTTCTGCAATTATGGATTGTTACTCCGTTGCTCAGGAATACGGTATTCCTGTTATCGCTGACGGTGGTATCAAATACTCTGGAGATATGACAAAGGCAATCGCTGCCGGTGCTAACGTATGTATGATGGGAAGCATCTTTGCAGGATGTGACGAAAGCCCGGGAACTTTTGAATTATACCAGGGAAGAAAATACAAAGTATATCGTGGTATGGGATCTCTTGCAGCTATGGAAAATGGTTCTAAAGACCGTTATTTCCAGCAGGATGCAAAGAAATTAGTACCTGAAGGTGTAGAAGGTCGTGTTGCTTACAAGGGAAGCGTAGAAGATACTGTATTCCAGTTAATCGGTGGTCTTCGTTCCGGTATGGGTTACTGTGGTGCTCCTACCATAGAAGCATTAAAGGAAAACGGACAGTTTGTTAAGATTTCCGCTGCTTCTTTAAAGGAAAGTCATCCACATGATATTCATATCACCAAAGAAGCTCCAAACTACAGCATTGACGAATAATTTAAGATTATGATATGCAAAGCATTTTTAATGCAATAAGATGCAATTTCCTATTGCATTAAAGGGATTGTCCTATTTGGACAATCCCTTTTTTTTCGCAAGCAGCACTGAAAATACTGTGCTTGCACAGGTATTTGAAAACCCGGCATTATTTTCTTTATGGATTTACTCTTTTATTGTTATTCATAGTATCATTATTTTCATTTCCATTGGTACCGTTTTCTGTACCATTTGTCACATTGTTGTTGCTGTTTCCATTTTCATTTGTAATGTCATTCAGCCCATTTTCTACATCGTTTCCAATATCTTCTACGCCATCAATAATGTCGTTTCCTACATCATTTACCACGCCGTTATTGTTTTCTCTGTTTCCGTTATTATTGTTTCCGTTGTTATTGTTTCTGTCATTTTCTGTTCCGTTATTATCCGTTGTGTTGGTATCCGTTCCATTTTTATTTGTTCCATTGGAATTGTTATTATCCTCGGTAACATTGTTGTCATCCGCAGCATTATTTCCACATGCAGTTGTGGCTGTCAACACCAACGCCATTGTAGATAATACCAGAAGCTTTTTAAACTGTTTCATAATAAAATCTCCTTTTTTATAATTTTTTCTCTATTAATATGAACTCTTTCACCATTATTTATGCATTATTACATTTTTTTCTTTTATTTTTTCATTTTAGGCTGAAATACAAGACTTGCCAAATATGCAAATACCAATGCGGCTGAAATCCCCACTGCACTGGCTGTAAAACCACCCATGAAAATTCCGATAAATCCATCGGAATCTACTGCCTTTTGCACTCCCTTCCAAAGGACATTGCCAAATCCCAAGAGTGGTACGCTTGCACCTGCCCCTGCATATTTCTGAAACGGCTCATATAACTGAATCGCTCCTAATACTGCCCCGGTACACACCAGTAATACCATAATTCTTCCCGGCAACAGCTTTGTTTTTTCCATTAAAATTTGAACCAACGCACATATTAATCCGCCAACCCAAAATGCATTAATATAATCCATATTTTTCCCTCCTAAATACAATGAGACTTCGTTTCATGCGTTTCTCCTAAATACAATGTAACGGCACGCGTCGCTCTGCGTCACCTGCCAACTCGTCGAAACGCATCCTTATATGAAACTTCGTTTCATGCGTTTCTCCTAACCTGCATATTCTATAACTACACCATGTGCAATTCCTGGCACACTTTGTCCCTCGTTAAAACTTACCGTAGACAACAATGCCCCCGTAGGTACAAATAACACACGTTTATACGTTCCCTTTTGTAATTTCGGCAAAATAAGCGCACTTAACGTAACTGCTGAGCAACCACATCCGCTACCTCCCGCATTGGTATTTTGCGTTTCACTGTCAAAAATCTCAATTCCACAATCCATATGAACTCCGGATATATCAAATCCTTTTTCTTTTAATAAATCAATGAGTATTTCCTGTCCTACTTTTCCTAAATCTCCGGTAATAATTTTGTCATAATCCTCCGGTGTTCTCTGAAAGTCCACAAAGTTCTGATAAATCGTATCACAAGCAGCCGGTGCCATTGCCGCTCCCATATTCATCGAATCCTTGACTCCATAATCTACGATTTTTCCTGTGGTAATTCCGGTAATTCGCATATGACTTCGTTTTGTTCCAAGTACAAAGGCACCACTTCCTGTAACCGTCCAGGTAGCTGATAAGGGTCTTTGATTGGCATATTCCAAGGGAAAGCGAAATTGCTTTTCTGCGCTGGCAAAATGGCTGGATGTGACTGCTATTACCTGTTCTCCGTATCCGGCTGCCACAGCCATTGCCGCTAAGGATAAAGACTCTCCTGCGGTAGAACAAGCTCCATATAAGCCAAATACCGGAATATTTAACTCCATGATTCCGAAGGTGGTGGCAATATTTTGTCCCAGCAAATCTCCGCCAAAAATATAACGAATATCTTCTTTTTTTAAATCTGCCTTACCAAGTGCCAATGTTACTGCTTCTTTTTGCAAAGTACTTTCTGCTTCTTCCCATGTCTCTTCTCCGAACTTGTCATCCTCGCCCACCACATCAAACAGTTTCCCCAACGGTCCCTCTCCTTCTTTGGAACCTACAATACTTGCACTGCTTTGTATATACGGTGCATGGTCAAACTGGATGCTTTGTGTTCCAATCATCTGTGACATAATCATTCCTCCTGATTTTCATATTCTTTCCATAGTCTTTGCAAAAATCAAAATTTTATGTCATTTATAACTAATTTCAGCTCCGCGAGGTACGCTTCCTTAGCGGAGCGTTTTTAATGTAATAGGACGCAATTTCCTATTACATTAAAAAGCTCACAGAAATGTATGTTTCATTTCTGTGAGCTTCCTGTTTTCTTTTATATTCACTTATCCCAATGGCAATACCGGCGGTCTTTTTGAATCTATAATGTCTGCTGCATTGAACAAATCCGATAAATTATTTTCTTTTCCAATGACATTCTGATAGAGACGATATCCATCAATATTTCTTCTGGTCTGACGTACATAATTATCTCTGATCTGTACACCATACTCTCTAGAGTCAACATTGCAGAAGAAATTATATCCCTGAGATTTCAAATACTGAAACTTGGGATTATTCTGATCATAATCATTCCAGTCACCTAAGTCTTCTCCATGGGCAAAAATAATTACATCTGTATTTCCTACCAATGGTTCTACATTTTCTTTCCAACGAGTGGTATCTGCCTGTAACTGTTCCAGAGAAATGGATGCTACTTTTAAATGTCCCCAGGTATGGCTGGCAAAAGACCATCCTTCTGCCTTCATGGCATCGGCTACTTTCTTCGCTTCGCTACGTTCCTGATCCAGATTAAATTCCGGATGATTTTCTAACCATTTTACCTTATCCTTGTACAAGTCTGCCGGGCGCGTCTGGTAGCTAATATCTGTACGATATCCCAAGATTCCGTTGTATCCGGTCAGTGCTATGGTTCCTCTTGCTCCATGATATGCTCCATCCGGATGTTCTTCCATAAATTTGTCCAATAATGGAACTACATCATAATCTCCTACAACCGTGGTTCCGTCTGCCTGTATGTATTCACACTTTGGTTTTCCATTTTCATCTAATACAATCTTAGATGCAAATCCATAGTTCTCATAACAATGATAATAAGACAAATCATCGATAGACAATACATATGCCTTTTTCCCCGGTGGAAGTAAAATTGTTCCCGGTGAAAAATGAACTGCTCCATTCTCGTCCACTGTTTCTTGCGCAATATCGTGTAAATTTACCAACACATATCCTTCATCGTACATTGCCTGTGTAATCTTATTAAATTCATCTATCGTAGTCATCCATTGGTTGTTTCCCTTTGCCTGATGATCACTGTCTTGATTTGCAAAGGCACGATCCGGATCCACTACCAGAGAATGATAGAATATATGCGTAACTTCTTCTACGTTAATCGGTACACACGCTGCCTTTTGCTCGTTATAGCTTGCTATGGCATCTGTCAGCTCTGTATAATTCTCATATCCATCATAGGATTGCAGCAATGCAACAGCACTATCATAATCATATCCGGCGGCTATTTGATTCGCCTGTGCCAAAAGTTGCTGTCGCTGGTTTTCTTTCTCCTTGGTATTATCCTCTTTTTTCTTTGGATTTGCTGCTGTTTCTACAGTATTGGTATTCTTTGTATTTTCTTTCTTTCCTGTTGTACAACTTTTTATTATTAAGCTCGTTCCAATAACGGCTAAAACTACTAAAATCATACATGCAATTTTTATCTGTCGTTCCCTCTGCTGTCTCTTTCGTCTTCTTTTATAATTCCTTTTTTCTTCCACGATTCCTTCTCCTACTCATTCCTTTTCTCTACTATCATACTATGAACGTTTCAGAAAAGCAATCACTCTTTTTGGAATACTTTCTTAAGAAAACTTAAGAATTTATGCAAATTCTTCCACTTGTTTTTTTCCTAATACCTTTTCTAATTTTCTTATCACATAACAATATGCCGGTATGAGGAATAAGTCTGCAAATATCCATGCCATCGGACTTGCAAAACAAGCTGCCGCATAGCCAAAAACCGGAACAAATCCAAGTGCCACAATACTTCTTGCAAACATTTCTGCCACCCCTGCTAAAATAGCAAGGCGACTAAATCCCAGCCCTTGAATGGTAAATCTTACGATATTTACCAATGCAAGCGGAAAATAAAAAGCACTATTTACAGCAAGGAATAATCCTGCATTTTTCAATATTTCTGTTTCCCCTGCATCCAAAAACAACATAGAAATGTCGCTGCCAAATAACACCAATACCACGCATGCAATAATGGCATAAATCAATCCTAATAGACAACAGGACTTCATTCCTTTCGATACACGATTCAATTTTCCCGCTCCTACATTCTGCCCTGCATAAGTTGCCATTGTAGAGCCCATAGCATCAAATGGACAACAGAAAAACATACTTACCTTACTTCCTGCCGTAACTGCCGCTACGGACATAGAGCCTAACGTATTTACAGCCGTCTGCAAAATTACACTTCCAATGGCAGTAATGGAATATTGTAGTCCCATGGGAATTCCCATATTACACAAAGTTCCTACACAATCTCTTTCAAGTTTCCATTCGTCCCTGGTTATTTTTAAAATCTCAAATCGCTTCATCATATAGAGCAAACATCCCACTCCTGAGATTCCCTGTGAAATTACAGTAGCCCATGCTGCACCTGCAACTCCCATACGAAATACCAGAATCATCACTAAATCCAGTATAATATTTAATACGGAAGAAATAATCAAAAACACCAGTGGACTTTTGCTATCTCCCAGGGAACGAATAATTGCAGAAGTTAAGTTGTACAGATAGATTACCGGTATTCCCAGAAAAATAACAAAAATGTAACTATATGCCCCATCGATAATGTCAGTTGGTGTATTCATCCATTGCAGAATCTGACGGCATAATATACATACTGTTACCGTTGTTACTGCCGCAAATGCAACGGAAAGCCAGACACTATTCGCCACAAACTTTCGTAATAAATGATAATCACCTGCACCAAATTTCTGTGCTACCGGAATTGCAAACCCATTGCAGACACCCATACAAAAACCAATAATCATAAAGTTAATAGAACCTGTGGTTCCTACCGCTGCCAGTGCATGCACTCCCAGAAACTTTCCTACAATCATGGTATCCATCATATTATAAAATTGCTGAAACAGCATTCCGAAAAATAGTGGTATACAAAATTGCAAAATCAGCTTCATAGGAGACCCCACTGTCATGTCCTTTGTTGCACTTTTTGCCATATTGTTCAACCTCTCTCCCTTTCTATTTCTTTTGTATCTTTTGCCACTATATGAAATCTTTTTTCAAAAGTCAAGAGAGAATTTTACATGATTTTGTATTTTTTTCAGGCATAATACTGTGCCTGGGCATTCCACAGTTTTGCATAATTCCCATTTGCTTTTAATAACTGTTCGTGACTTCCTCTTTCCACAATCTGTCCCTGCCAAAATACCATAATATCGTCGCAAAAACGACAACTGCTCATACGATGTGAGATATAAATACTGGTTTTATCTTCTACCATTTCATCAAACCGTTTATAAATCTCATATTCGCTGATGGGGTCTAATGCCGCTGTTGGTTCATCTAAAATTACAAATGGTGCATCCTTATAAAGTGCCCGTGCAATTGCAACTTTTTGTGCCTCCCCTCCACTTAATTCCACACCGTCTTCTTCGTAATGATACAGCGGTGTTTCCAATCCTTTAGGCATCTTTTGTATTACTTCTTTTACTCCTGCCTTTTCCAGACAATTCCATGCCTTTTCTTTGGCTACTGCTTCACCAACTGCTACATTTTCTCCGATTGGAAAAGAAAATAAGCTATAATCCTGAAATACCACACCGAAAATACTAAGGTACTCGTCATAATCATACTTTCGAATATCTACACCATTTAACGTAATATAGCCTTCTGTAGGATCATACAAACGACACAGCAATTTAATAAATGTGGTTTTTCCTGCACCGTTTTCCCCTACAACTGCCATCTTTCCTTTTAATTTAAGTTTACAACTCACATGTTTTAGAATCATTTCTTCCGTTCCCGGATAGGAAAAACTTACATCATGGAATTCTAATTCATATTCGTGATCAATTCGCTTTTCTATTGGAATACTTCCTGTCTCCCGTAAGTTAGGCAGCTGTAAAAATTCTAAGATTTCTTTCATATCCAAACTAATCTGCCTGATTTTGGGTTCTAATTCTAAAACTTGTGATACATTCTCCCCAAACTGTACCAATGCTCCTGCATATCGTGCAAAAGCTCCCACACTAATAGCTCCTGCCAGAACTTTTATACTTACCAGCAAATAAGAAAAAATACGAAAAAGACTTCCGGTTCCTCCTTGTAATACCTTTTGTCGCAAATACCAATTCACCATGTTTTCAAAAAAGTTTCGATTTTCTTTGTCTAATGAATCTAGATTTCTTATAATCATAGGTTCCATATCAAACAAACGAATTACTTTTGCTGTTTCGTATTTTGCCAATACTTTTTCCATCACATACATTAATTTTTGTTCTACCCTTGGATGTCCCTCCTGCATATTTTGGAACTCCAGGTTCAGCTTTCCCATGACACTGCTTAAGATTACACCAATCCCCAGAATTACCATTACAAAGAGCAACAAAGACACCGGTACCTGACTAAAGAATCTTAATGTCTGACTTCCCTTATTGGGTGCTGAACAGCACAATATGATAACTAACACCACAGAAGTTGCAACATTTAAAACTGCGGTAAATTCTTCCTGATAATAGGTAACTAACGTTGACAAATCTCCCTGGAATCTGGCACGCAATTCATAATTTGTAAGTTTTCCCATTTTTTTGCATCTTCCATTGACTCATAATCTAATTTTAGCACTTTTTCTCTTAGCATCTGCTTAAAGGAAAGACTCAGCTTTACATTTCTTTCTTTTTGTGCCATAGCAAGTCTTGCCCTTCCGATGCCCAACAGGAAATTAGTTCCTACCAGGATACCTGCCAATACCATTCCTTTTTGATACTGTTCTCGCAACAATGTATCAATGATTTCAGAAGAAAGAAATAATCCCAAATAAATTTGCAATACCCCAGCAATACTAAGTAACATTCCAACGGGAAGTACCGAACGGTCTAGTCTCCATGCAATTTTTAAACACGCTATCCCATACTCATGATAGGAAAAGGATGTTTTCCATTTTTCTTTGATTTTTCTCATGCCAATACCTCCTCTTCCTGATAATAATGTGCCTGTACCTGAAACATTTCGGCATATGCCCCCTGCTGTTTCATAAGACTTTCGTGGCTTCCTTCTTCCACAATCCGTCCATCCTGCAAAAATAAAATTCTATCGCAAAATCTCGTAGAGCTTAATCGATGGGAAATAAAAATGCTCATTTTATCCTTGGTAAAGGAATAATATTTTTCATACATCCTGCTCTCTGCAATAGGATCCAGTGCTGCTGTAGGCTCGTCTAATATTACAATCGGAGCATTGCGGTAAAGTGCTCTTGCCAACATAAGCTTTTGCATCTCACCGCCGGATAAAAGGACTCCTTTCCGGCTCAATTCTTTTCCCAATACTGTTTCCAGTCCTTTCGGCATTCTTTCTACTCGTTCCATTAACCCTGCCTGTTTCAAACACGTTATCATTCTGTCCTTTTCCTGTTCTTCCGGCACCTGACAAGTCACATTATCTGCCAACGAAAAAGCAAAGGAAAAAACTTCCTGAAATACTACTGAAAATTCTTCAAAATAATGTTCTTTCGGTATGGTAGTAACATCCACACCATCCATATAAATTTTGCCTTTTTGCGGCTGATACAAACCACAGATTAATTTAATCAGCGTACTTTTTCCTGCACCATTCATACCTACCAATGCTATTTTTTCCTGAGGGGATATAGTAAGGCTCACATCATCAATGGAAGGTTCTTCTTTTCCCGGATATGTAAAACTTACATGCTCTAAACGTATCTCATGCTTACTGCCTGATGCAATCTTTCCTGTTTTTCCTGTGGTATCTTCCATTCCAAATTCAATAAAATCTCGGTAATTATCCATAATGGGCTTATTTTCCATCATGGTTCTGATACTTTCAAATATCTGCTCCATCCATCCGGAAAATCCTGCCACCACACCAAGATACAGTAAAAGCTCCGGCAATGTTATATTTCCATGCATCATCTGAAGAATAAAATATCCATATGCCACACCATCTCTTATCCCTGCAAATAATAGCTGGCAGATATCCACACCAAAATATCCAATTCGAGCTTTATGCACAAAATACATGATTTCGCCCTGAAGTTTCTTCATGGAATTTATAAACCAATCAGAAGCATGATACATATGTATGTCTTTTTCGTTTTTCACATTTGTAATTTCTTCGCATAAATAGCTGTATTTTTTCCACTTCTTGTTTTCCTCTTCTAAGATTCTTGTATGCCGTTTTGCATTTTTCCCTGTCAAAAAGCACATAACTAATGCTGTTACGAAAAGATACACCAAAAGATAGATATTCTGACTTCCAACCAGTGTTCCGTACAATACTAAACCAATTACATTTTTTAACAGTATGGGAATATTCCGAAGCACCGGCTCCATTCCATCTTCATTTCCGCTCCAGATATTCCTACGGGCTGCCTCCTGTTTCTTTTGCCCCTCTACGCTCTCCATTGCCTGATAATCCATAGTCAGACAATGCTTAGCGAATTCTCTGGAAAAGCTGGCACGATATAAGAAAAATTTTCCGTATATCTTCTCCATTCCTAAGCTTTCTCCCATTTCCACCACTTGAAGCAAGAGTACATAGCCTAAAATAATCGTCAACGCCTTTCCTGCCTTCTCAAGGGTAAGCCATTTTACTGCTGCACTGGCAAACGCCATTCCCAAAAAGGAATTTAGTACACTGCATACAATATACAAAATTGCAACCGGATATATCATATATCCTTCATATTTATGAAAATATCCCATAAAGTATCGGATATGATTCCACAAGGAATAGGTCTTTTTTTCCATTTTTGTTCCTCCTGTTTCCTTCCTGTGTCTCTTTTTTGTTTCTTACCTATATAATAATGCAGGAACTCCCACTTGTGGAAATTCCTGCACGAAATGTCGTTTTTTTACACGGATTGCACTTTTTTTAACGGCAATGTTACTTCTGCGGCAAAAATACCCGGCTCATTTTGTAAATTCAAGTAACCCTGATATTTATCCACCAACAATTTTACACGCCGCATTCCAAATCCATGCTCACCTCTTTTATTTGTAATATAACTCTGCTCATTAAAATCTAATTCTTCCTTCGCGGAATTTTGTATGGATAGGTAAAGCTGGCCTCCGTTTACTATGCCATATATACGCAAAAATCGCTTTTCTCTTGGAATTTTATCGCATGCCTCTAGGGCATTTTCTAAAAGATTCCCCAATATTACACATAAATCTACATCTGCTATCTCTAACTGTTCCGGCATCTGTACCTTGCAATTTACTGCAATGCCTTTATGTTCTGCAAGGGTCAGTTTGCTATTTAAAATTGCATCCATCATAAGATTTCCTGACTTTATATAGGTATCTACCCGCTCTAAATCCTGCTCTAATTCATCTAAATATTGCTTTGCCTCTTCCCATTCTTCTAATGCCATCTGCGCCTTTATAACCTGAATATGATTATGATAATCATGCCGCCAGCCACGCATATTCATGTAAATATTTTTTATTTCATCATATTGTTGCAGTAATACGTTTTGCTGAAAATCTACGGTCTGTATTTCATAACTTTTCTGATAACTGACTAATGCCGTCTCTAACATCAAAAAAATCAAAATAGCTACTGCAAAAAATATTCCCTGCATACTTGGCTGTTTCCATATCATCCAGGATATGCAACCGTAAATTCCTGCTGTGAGCACTGCCGATATCCAGTTTAAATATCCACGATATCCTGCCAATAGTAAAAAGCTTATCCACAAGATAATGTTTGCTACTATAAATTCTTCTCCGCTTTTTATCCGAACATTAAAAAATTCTAATATCAATATAAGACCGCCAAACCCCACAGCCCTTTTCCAAATATGCCGAAATGCCTCTTCTCCATAAAACAGTAAATAAAAAAGAAGTATTCCTGTGATGAGTCCCCAGCCGATTTCCGGTAAACGCAGCCACGAAAATATCCCCAGAATACTTCCTGTTATTCCTACTAAAACGATAAATTTTGTTTTTCCTTTTTCAATCGGTTCTAATTGATAACAATAATAAAGATATAATACCAAACATCCGATTTGAAATATCAGGTTACTCATTCAGACTTTGCTCCATTTCTCTCCGATAATATGCCAAATAGGTCTGATTTACCATTGCCCACTTTCCTCTGGCAATCGGCAGCTTTTCATGGTTATATAACTCTACTTCTTTACGGGATATACGAAGAATTTGAGCAGTGGATACCAAATAGGAACGATGAATTTTACAAAAGGCTTCCTCTCTTACCATTTCTAAAATTATCTGCTCCATCTCCTGCATTCCTTTTTTACTGCGAATCGTACCTACTTCTGTTTTTATAAGGGTATCATGCCCTTCGCTTTCTAAATACAGAATCTCTTTTATCGGAACCCGCACTATTCCGCCTGCTTCTTCCACCAGCAGTACCGGAGATTTCTTTCCGCTTCGTTCTACGGCTCTGTCTAATGCAGTCCAAAGCTTTTCTTCCTTAACAGGCTTCATTAAATAGGTTACGGGTTCCACCTCATATCCTTCTAGCGCATACTGTGGATTCCCCGTAACAAAAATAATCTGTATACCATCCTGCCCTTCCCGAAGCTTTTTAGCCATCTCCATTCCATTCATTCCCGGCATTTCAATATCTAACAATAATATATCTATATCACCTTGTTCTTCCCACTGAAACAGAAAATGCTCCGCTCGTTGGTATTGATATACTTCTGCTATTTCATTCTTATTTTTTGCCCATGCTTTCACATAGGACTCCATCAGTTTTAACTGCGATATTTCATCATCACAGATTGCAACCTTCATGAGCAATTCCATCCATTTCTGCCTGTTTTATATGTTTTTCATAAAATACGTCATATGGGCAAGGCTTTCCAAAGAAATATCCTTGAATATAATCCGGTCCCAAATGATTGATTTTATTTAATTCTTCGTCCGTCTCGATTCCTTCTATACATATGCGCAGCTCAATACTATGAATCATCTGTATGATATGCTCCAGTAAACCATGCTCATATTCATTCCGCAGTGCTTTCACAGTAAATGAGCGATCTATCTTAATGATATTTGGATTCAGGTCATAGAGATAATGGAAGTTAGAATATCCGGTTCCAAAATCATCTAATGCAAGGGCAATTCCTGCCTCTTTTAACCCTGCACACAGTTTACGGAAATTAGCATCTGACTCTAAAAATCCGCTTTCTGTCAATTCGATAATCAACTTATGCGGGTCTAACTGATATTTTTCCACCATTTTGATAATGTCTTTTAAAACATTACTCTTTTTCACCTGAACATAAGACAGATTGACACTTACGCGAAAATCGGGTATATACTTATGAATTTCACTGCACTTGGCACAAGCCTGTTCTAACACCCATTTTCCTACCGGTATAATAAGTCCTGTTTCTTCTAACAGTGGGATAAACTCTGCAGGAGATAAAAATCCTGTCTGTTCCGACTGAAATCGCAGTAATGTTTCTGCACTTGCCAGCTTACCTGTTTCCGCATTTACAATTGGCTGAAAATATACCTCAAATCCCTGACAATCATTATAAATTGCATATCGTAAGCTACGCAATAATTCTTTTTTTCGCAAGAACTCCTGATAGTCCTTTTCTTCAAACACATATACCTGATTTTTTCCTCTTCGCTTCGCCTCATTTAATGCAAATTCGGATAATTTCATGGCAGATAAAAAGGACTGTATCTGATTACAATTTAATATGCCTCCTGAAATGGTATAAACTGCTTCATAGCAATTTTGTTCAATAAATTCTTCGATTTTTTGACAAATCTTTTTATACTGTTTCTGGGCACTCTTAATGCTGTTCCCCTGAAAATCCACAATTGCAAACTCATCGGCAACTACACGATAAAGTTTCTGCTCCGGTGACATAACTGCTTCTATACATTCTGCCGTCTTTTTTAAGATAATATCACCATATTCGATACCCTTATTTTCATTAATTTCTTTAAAGTTATCAATTCCAAGACGAAGAATATAACCATTTCGTACTTCCATATCTGCCTCATGCAAATACGCTTTCAGACTGGACTCTCCTAACAATCCACTGGTATTATCAGCCTTTTGTTTTGCACCTATCTCATTGATACACCCTACTAAAAACTCCGGTTTTCCTTCGCTGTCTTTAATAACTCTGCCTCGACAATTAATCCATATTGGTTTCCCTTCCGGGTCTTTCCAACGATACTGAAGATTATGAAAATCTTTTTTCCCTGATATTACCTGCTGCAAATCCTCTAATATCAAATCAATATCATCTTCATACACAAACGCCCGATGTCCTTCTACTACATTATGAAATTGATTTGATGATATTTGAAACCGTTCCAAAGCTCCGGGTGATATTTCATAAAAATCCTCTTTTATATCATATATATACAGATAATCATCCATACATGGATTTAATACCTCTATAAATTTGCAAAACTTACTCCAATTTGTAGCATGCGAATTTTCTGCCATCCTTCTCCTCCTTTTGCCTTCTAAAACAACCCACCATTTTCATTATAGGTGTTTGTTTTTAGAAATGTCAATAAGAAGATACTCGCTTTTTGAGGATTCTTGTCACTTTACCTCTTAATGATACCATTTTCCCCCTACTTTTAAATAACCATCTGTCCACACTTCTACTTCAATTGTAGTATCGCCCTCTACAATGTAAGAATTTTGTTTCTCTCCCTCTGTTGGAGCTTCTGCTTCTGTCACGTTTTTTAAAAGTTCATATAAACTCTGCTGCTGGTCTTGTGATACTTCATTGCCGTCTTCATCACGAATCACAGCTCCTTGTTTTATCTGTGCTAAAACATCTCCAAGTTCTGACTCTTCTTGCGTACTATTTCCACGAATTTCGCCCTCTGCTACCGTACTGTTTTCAGAAGTTTCTCCTTTCTGTTCTTCGGATTCCTGCTTTCCTGCCTGAAGTCCTGTCTGGAATTCTACTTTTTCCCCTTTTTCTTCTGAATCTACACTCTGGTTACGCCACACTGCACTTCCAAGGCCAACACATAGCACAAAAGATGCTGCTATTGCTACATATTTTATCATCGGGATTGGAGTTTTCTTTTTTTCTTCTTGCGCTGCCATCTGTTTTAACTGCTGTACAAAGTGTTCATCCGGCTTAACTTTTTCAGACTCTTCTACATAATCTTCAAAAAATTTCTTTTCATCCCACATTATGCATCCGCCTCCATCATTTCTTTTAATTTTTCACGTCCACGATGTAAATAGGAACGCACTGTTGCTGGCTTGGTCTTCATAACCTGCGCGATTTGTTCTGTTGAAAGTTCTTCATAATAAAACAAATCTATGGCAATTCTATATTTTTCCGGCAAACGACTTACATATTCATATGCATATCCTGTCTCCGTTTCCGGAGTTGCCACCTCTTTGATATTCTCCATACCCTCGGTACGTTTATTCCATGCCAAAGTCAGTATGGATTTTCCTCGATTTACGGCTACTGTTAACAGCCATGCTTTTAAATGTTCTTCATCATTAAAGGTATGCCCCTTTTTTACATAAGTTATTAAGCGAAGGAATGTATCCTGTACTACTTCTTCTGCATTTTCCTTATGCTGCATCCGAGACATTGCCAGGCGAAAAAGCATCTCACTATATTGTTCAATTACTTCTTCTGCCTGGTATCTTCTTGTTCCACATATTATTTCCACTATATTCTCCCACCTGTCAATTCTAATTTATTCTTTCATTCTGACACCTAATAAGAATAATGGAAATTTGTGGTATTTGCAATATAATTTTGCCTTGAGTTTCCGTACTTTTATCCACAACCCCTATTTTTTCTGGGCTAGTAGTAAACAACTTTAAGAAAATGCCCAAAATATAAGGAACTTACTCTTTTGTTATGGTAAAATTAAGGTGTCTAATC
>JAAYPT010000091.1 GCA_012519695.1 Clostridiales bacterium
AAGGAATCTGGTACTGTGCAGGATATGCAGTAGGAACCTATGCAGGAACGAAAGGGATTGCAGAGGCAGGAAAAGCAGTGAAGGGGAAAGTGAAAGTAAAGGGGAAAGTTGGGGAGAGTGGTATAAATTCTATTATTAAGAATGGAAAGGTATCAATTGACGATTTAAAAGCTAATCCGAGTGTATTTAGCGGAAAATCAGTGGATGAAATAGCACAAGCTCTTACAGATGCTGGTTATGATGTAACAGTAAAAGCATCTACAAGGTCAAGAAGTGGAGCACAAATTATAAAGATAAACAACCCAGGCGGAGGGAAAAATATTTCTCAAGTACAAGTTTCGCCAGGTGGTGGAAGACATGGAAGTAATCCGTATGTAAAAATAAGTACTACAGACCAAGGTATAATAAAAATAATTGATGGTTCAGAAAGTCTCTACAAAACAGATGGAAAAGAAACTGCAACAATTATTTTTTCAGGAGGTAACTAATATGCTATTAGATATTACTGCTCCAATTATACCCTTTAAGGGATTTGGAGAAATAAAATTATATAGTACAAGAGATGAACTGAGTGATTTATTATCATTAAATAATGTTGAAGCTATGGTAATTAATGAAAATTGGATTCGATATGATATTCAAAATAGTGTGGAATTATTCTTTCATCTTGGAAATAATAAATTATTTCGAATAACAACACTGGATAACTATAAGGGAAGGTTATTTGAAAAGATAGGAGTGGGGACTACCGAACAAGAAATGTTAGAAATTGAACCGTCATTTGTTTATAATGAATTTGAAGAAGTATGGGAGTCTGACAAAGGTGTGTTTATAGAAATGGATGCTGAAACCAATAAGGTTAGATGGATTTCCGTATACATACCAGAATTAGATTTAGAAAGCTTTGAAGAATGTAACTGGTAATATATTTAATTATGGTTATACTTTCGGACTCAAAAGTAAAAAATTAATCCTACTGAACTAACGATTGCTGAAAGCAGTAATATTAATGTGATTCAAGTATGATACAATTCCGTATAGGAATTGATTAATGAGGGCGAAATTTGCCCTCAGGTATACGAAAGAAAAAACTTGATATGAATTTCCAATAGGCTGATATAAACGCACTCTTAGCAACAGAATATTGCGAAAGGGTGCGTTTTTATGTGAAAGTATTGTTATAAACGGTAAGTGTTTTTTATCAAAATCAGTCTTATAAGAGGTATTCTAGATACAAAAAGGAGTCAAGCATCATTTATGGAATGTTAAAGCATGGTACGGAGTACCGTATGCCGGTAGAGGAAAATGCTGGAGAAAATATGTAGAGCAAATGTCAAATATGTGGTAGAATTTTAAGCAGATGTAAAGGTCGGCTTTGGAGAGTGTACTCTTTTTTCGATAGGTGGGCATCGGCTTGGATAGAACGGATTTTATTGAAGTAGTACCAGGTTCGATTAAGAGAATTAAATGAGGTGACTAAATATGAATATGGAATATTCAGAAAATGAAGTGAAATGGATTTATAATAATACAAAATATAAATATGAGGTATCAGAAATTGAATTTGCAAGTGATATGTCACAATGTATTTATATTGAAATGATTCAGGACGGTATATATGAATACAGATTAGTTGATTTTGAGGGAAAAGATATATGTAGCTATAATGAAAATAGTAGATTGAAAATTTATGATATGGATGGTTGCTCACATGAAAGTAATTTAGAAGATATAAATGATATCCTTTTTTTGGAAGATAGAGTCTTGGTAATGAATAAAAAAGAGGAAATATTGATATATGGAAGAAATGGGATATGTAATGGCATAATTAAGCCACCGTTTGGATTTATATTTTCTAGATTTTGTAATGCAAAAAAATTAGAAGCAGTATGCCAAGGAAGTATACAGCAGGCAGATAATTATGGAAGGGTTGATTATAGATTTGAATATGATTTTTTGACAAATTCTTGGAATAAAAAATCTCTTGCATACTAAAATACAGATGATGTATGTACATAAAAGGTAAGCAAAGATTATTATCCCAGGTACACTAGTCTGGGCGAAGAAATCTGGTACTGTGCAGTAGAAACCATAGATATGTTTACAGGAAAAACTAAGCTTATAGGTATTTTGATATGCTTAAAGATATCTGCTATCGAAACAGCAAGAGCGCAAACTAAAATTTGTAATCCTAGACCTGGAAATGGTAAATAAGCAGGTATATTAAGGAGGATTCAGTAGTGACAATTAAGGAACTAGAACAAGAGTTAGAACAAATAGGCGTGCCAAAGGATTTATATTCGATAATGATAGGGGGATTACCAAATGAAAAGTTATGTATTGTAAGAGAGGGAAAATGGCAAGTTTATTATAGTGAACGGGGAAATAAAAGTGGGCTAAAGGTATTTGAAACAGAAACAGAGGCATGTGAATTTTTCTTGCGCAAAATGAAAAGATATGCAACTGTATAGTTTAAGAAGGATTTCAATGAAGTAGGTATCTTTCAAATGTGAGATATTAGGTTCTTAGATGAATAACCGTACAAATATAAAGTTGTTGTATAAGTGAAGCATTGAAGAACTTCTGAACAAAAAAACAGGGTATTAGTCAGTTGAAATAGTCATAAAAAATATACCAGTGTTATAAAAATTACTGGTATATTTTTTTGGCTGGGGATGCAGTAACCGGTTTCGTAGGTGGTGTAATCGAAGGAGTCATAGGTGTTATAGATGGAATAGGAGAAAAAATGAAAGTAATTGATATTAAAGGAACAAGGAGTACTATAAAGTTTGTATTAGAAGGGAAGGGGTTAATACAAGGGGCAGGTGAATTAGAGATGAATGGTTTTTTTGTTTATAAAGATACTCTCAGATTTGTGAGTGAGAATAATAGGAAGTTAACTGATGAGGAAATAGAGAAATTAATTGAGTCAGTAGAAATATTAGTAATCCATAGCAATTTTGAAGTGACATTTTCTGACTAGGTTTTTAAATTATATGGGATACTTTTGTATGCGAAGCATATTAGGTGTATGTGATAGAATAGCATCAATGGTATATTATGTGAATGTTTCGTGGTTTGGGACAACTTATACTGCATTTGCAAAGGAGAAGTAAAGGAAAAAGAAACGGAGTATTACAGGTGGCAAAACTGATGATGGAGCATTAGAAGCGGTTATAAATAATGTGCCTAATTTTGATGAATGCAGAAGTATTAACTTAAATCCCTTTGAGATACTTAATGGAGGTAAATAAATGGATATTAAAGAGATGGTAAAGGATGCAATTGAAGAAAAAGAATTTATAGATATGTTAGAAGGAAAAAGTCATTATAAAATTGAAAATTCACAGCTTTTAAATATGACTACACCCAATGATTATATCAGAATATTAAAGGAAGGAATATATAAGGTATATAATGATTCAGAAAAAATGATTCTTCAAGTATTGGAAAATAGTCTTGAAGAAATGATACAACAAGACATTTTAGGACTATATTGTGCGTTAGAAATTATATATGTACAACTGAAATTTGAAAAGAGGAAAGAATCCCCATTTTGCATTAACACAGATAAAGTAATACCATTGATTCAAGAAGAGATAAAAAATAATAAGGATAAATTAATCAGATATTATGATTGGGCTGGAAGAAATGAAGAGGATGGAATGTATGGATATTTTTTAAGGATGAATCAAGCTTATCAAACGTATTTTGGCTATACACTTATTTAGAGAGGATTTAGGTTTAACATGGAACAACTCTTGAAAGATATTGCATTAAAAATAGAAGGATGATGAAAAGATAAATTATGCGGGAAGAATTAAAGTTATTATACAATTATCTGAGAAAAAATGGATATAATCAAGATGCAAAACGAATAGAAGAAGTGATGGAGGAAATTTCAAAAAACAATTCTGAATCAGCTAAAAAACGATTAGTTGCAATGTGCAATCCTAAGTATTTAGGAGATTTAAACATAGCCGAGTTTGATAGTGTCTATGAGTGGTGGAATTTTTTAGAAAATATCGCATTAAAAGCAAGAAGCTAAGAAAATATCCACAATCAAAGAGAAAAATAATACAATTTTAAAGAATACCATGCGCAATTTTTTTTATTAAAAAATCGAAGAGAAAAGTTGCCATAAAATTGTGAGTGATAGTTGAGGATTTAAGTTAACCAGAGCAATTCACAGACACATGAAACCGAATTTGGTTCCCACATACTAAGGGAAAATTAATACAATTTTAAGGAATACCATACGCAAATTTTTCATGCTTTTTCTGAAAGGAAACCCACCCAAATCCCCGGTATAGTTTGGAAAAAAACATTTGAAAAAGGCAAAAAAGGGGTAAGTTTTCAAAACTTGCCCTTTTTGTGATTCAATGCTACAATAGGAAGACGGATTATAAATTGTAAGGCAGGATGTGAGAAAGACCGATGATGAAAGTATTTATCTGCCCTGGATGCGGCAGCATGACAACAGTATCCAGAAGAAAAGAAGTGACATGCTATAAATGCGAAGGAATCAAAATGGTGCCTTCAAAGTTAAGCTTTGCCCAATATAGTGAAATGGATGAGCAACAGAGACAGGATTATGCTCAAAGTTGGTTATACATTCGAGAACGTAATAAAAAGTAAGAAAAAGTGAGAAAAAGGAGTAGAAAATGATACACTTTAACGAGCCTCCCTTTACAGGGAAGGAATTTGAATATATGAAGCAGACAATAGAAAATGCACATATTTGTGGAGACGGGATGTTTACTAAGAAGTGTCACGCATGGTTAGAAGAACGGATGCAAAGTCCAAAGGTGTTGCTGACTACTTCATGTACCCATGCACTGGAGATGGCAGCACTTTTGATTGGAATACAACCGGGGGATGAAGTGATTATGCCATCCTATACATTTGCTTCTACAGCTGACGCATTCGTTATGCGAGGTGCAAAGATTGTGTTTATAGATATTCGCCCGGATACCATGAATATAGATGAAACATTGATAGAAGATGCCATTACAGATAAAACCAAAGCGATTTGTGTAATGCATTACGCAGGAGTAGCCTGCGAGATGGATACTGTTATGGAGATTGCCAATCGTCATCATTTAGCAGTGGTAGAAGATGCGGCTCAGGCAGTAATGAGTAGTTATAAGGGAAAACCATTAGGAAGTATCGGAGATTATGGATGCTATTCCTTCCATGAAACTAAGAATTATTCTATGGGAGAAGGAGGAGCAATCCTGATTCGTGATATTACTAATCGTGATAAAGCAGAAA
>JAAYPT010000009.1 GCA_012519695.1 Clostridiales bacterium
TATCCTTCTCTTGACAGACTGATTTCTTGTGATATAATTTAGAACTGTTAGTATTCTAATTATAAGTATTCTAACATTTTACAAACGGAGGATGTCGCACGATGCAAGATGCTTCATTTCATTATTTATTGATGGCAACGCATACTACACTTCAAAAAAAGTTGCTTGCCCAATTAAAAGATACAGGATTGACCCTTGGGCAACCCAAGGTATTGGATTATTTAAAGGAGCACGATGGTGCGAATCAAACAGAAATCGCCAGAGGCTGCCATATTGAGGCTGCATCTCTGACTTCTATTTTAAACCGTATGGAAGAAAAAGGTATTATTGAACGAAGAATGTTAAACGGCAATCGCCGCTCTCTTCATGTTTTTTTAACAGATAAAGGGCGAGAACTTGGGCTTCAGGTAGACCGGTCTCTTTTCGATTTAGAAGCACAAGGTTTTGCCGGTATTGATGATACAGAACGTCAGCAGTTCATAGATACCCTTCTTAAAATTTATCACAATTACTGTCAGGAGGAATAAGCTATTATGGAAAAATTGAAACGTTATCTTATCTTTTTTGTGGGACTTTTTATTAATTCACTGGGTGTTGCTCTCATCACCAAAGCAAACCTTGGAACTTCTCCCATTTCTTCGATTCCCTATGTATTGAGTCTGGACTTCTCTCTCACCCTTGGACAATTCACTATTATTTTCAGTGTTTTTTTGATTCTACTCCAGATTATAATTCTTCGCAAAAACTTTCGTCTGGAAGACCTTCTCCAAATTCCAATTTCCATCTTTTTTGGATACTTCATTGATTTATCTATGAATTTATTACATACCATCAATCCGAAATTATACACTACAAAAGCTGCCTGTCTGCTTATCGGTTGCCTGATTCTTGGATTTGGCGTTTACACCGAAGTACTTGCTAATGTAGCTATGTTACCGGGAGAATCTTTTGTTCGTGCTATTGTTTCCACCTGGAATACAGATTTTGGAAAAACAAAAATTGCCTTTGACGTAACTATGGCGGTATCTGCTGCTATCATGTCCTTCTTCTTTTTCCATGAACTTAACGGGATACGAGAAGGTACCATTATTGCAGCATTATTGGTAGGTTTTATTGCCCGATTCTTCGGAAAACAACTGGCTGCTATAGAAAATCTTCTTTTTGAGCGTGAAGAAGATATCATTGAAGAACTATAATATATCTAAAAGAATACTTACCCACACAAAACTTTTTCGGTAAGCAGAAATACTTTTTATACTATAAAAGCCTTATCATCAAATTTTTAGCTGTGATAAGGCTTTTTCATTACTTCCAATATTTTTTTATATACCGTTCTACTTCCTCGTTATCTAAAGAAAACTTTTCTTTTATCTTCTTCTGAGCATCCTCTATAGGAATTTGTAGCTCACAAAATGACTCTATCAAAGCTCGTATTCCATTTTCCCTTTCTTCCTCTTTCCCTTTTTCAATACCAATTTCAAGAATATTCATCTGTATCGCCTCCCATTCCTCTGACTCTTTTACTTCCGATACAATATGATCAAGTTCTAGGATTCGTCGATCTTTTACCAGTATATTCGGATTTTCCAATGTAGTTTCTTTCATATATTGTAACAAACTTACCAGTTCTTTGGAACCCTTTTTGCTGGACATGTTTAAGAAAATCTTGGTAGTTCCATCTTCCAGGTGTAATCCAGCCACTTCTTCACACTGTTCTGTAAATGTATATTTTGCCAGGTCCTTCTTAAAAATATCCTCCTGCGTAATAAAAATAATTACTGTAGATGGTAACTCTTTGTATTTTGTTTCCTTCCCTGACTTCAATATTGGCGTATCCAACATTCCTTGATAATAACGAGAACGTTTGGGAATATTATCACTACTTGTATCATTCTGCATTTCCATATTAAACTGCCGATTATTTCTATCCTTTGCCCATGCATCCAAACGAATGGCACGTTTCCCTGAATGATTCAAAATCACCTGTTCTACTTTTACTTCTTCCAATTCCAGTTTTTCTTCCTCCAAAATAATACTGAGTGTACATTCATACGCACGCTTATTCTTCATTACCGATAGAAATAACGCAAAATCGCTTAAATTGAACTGATACTCTGCCGGAAATACATTTTCTGTGTCTTTCTCCATAGATTGTCCTCCTACTATTAAATTGATAATAAATTTGAGTCTTTGCGAGATATTATCGCTTCGGCAGGCGACTGCCTGCTAGAAATGAATTTCTTCCATAAGATAAAAAGGCATTTTGAATGCCTTTTTGAGTTGCGGGGACAGGATTTGAACCTGTGACCTTCGGGTTATGAGCCCGACGAGCTTCCAGACTGCTCCACCCCGCGTCAACATTTTGTATTATAGACCTTTTTCCTCTAGTTGTCAAATTCCCCTCTTTTCCTATTGGATTTTTCTTATATATCTCCCTTTCTTCTTTACTAAGTATATGTTTATTTTTAAAAATTATTCCCAGAATTACAAGACTTTTACATTGATTTTACGTCTACCCTACTGCTAATTACACATATGCATTGTATAGTAACTATATTTCAAAGGAAAAGGAGAATTTACATGAAAACCAAATTAACAAAGCTGGAAAAACAATGGATTTTATATGACGTTGGTAATTCCGCTTTTATCCTACTTGTTTCAACCATTGTACCTATTTACTTTAACTATCTTGCGGATTTGGCAAACGTACCTTCCGTTACCTATCTGGCTTACTGGGGATATGCCGCCAGCATTTCAACTCTTGTTGTTGCATTGTTCGGACCTATTCTCGGCACTATGGCTGATTCTAAAAATTTTAAAAAACCTCTGTTTTTTGCTTCTATTTTAATTGGTAGCATCTGCTGTGCCATTTTGGGATTCTTTTCACATTGGCTGATTTTTCTTGGCGTTTATATCATTGCCAAAATTGCCTATAATGCCAGCCTGATTTTCTATGACTCTATGCTTACTGACGTTTCCACACCAGAGCACATGGATGACGTATCTTCTCAGGGTTATGCCTGGGGCTATATTGGCAGTTGTGTACCTTTTATTATTGGCTTGGTTTTAGTACTTGGCTATGATTCTATTGGCATCAGTTTTACCACTGCTATGATTCTTACCTTTTTACTGATTGCCATTTGGTGGATGGCTCTTTCCCTTCCTTTGCTCAGGAACTACCGCCAGATACACTATGTAGCCGAAAATACCCACATTGTATCTAATAGCTTTTGCCGTCTTGGAACTACATTAAAAAACATTTCCAAAGAAAAGCACATTCTCTGGTTTTTAATTGCTTTCTTTTTCTACATTGATGGCGTGTATACCATTATTGAAATGGCAACTGCTTACGGACAAGCATTAGGACTCAACAGCAGCGGGCTTTTGATTGCTCTTTTGGTCACCCAACTGGTTGCGTTCCCATGCGCTATTGTTTTCGGACGTTTAGCACAACGTTATCCTTCTCGCAACCTGATTACAGTTTGTATTGTGGCTTATCTTGGAATTTCTATTTTTGCCCTACAATTAGATACCCAGTGGGAATTCTGGTTTCTAGCTGTCTGTGTAGGTATGTTCCAAGGTGGAATTCAGGCCTTATCACGCTCCTACTTTGCTAAGATTATTCCACCTGAAAAATCAGGAGAATACTTTGGTATTATGGATATTTGCGGAAAAGGTGCTTCTTTCCTTGGAACAACCCTTGTCAGTGTAGTAAGCCAGATTTCCGGTAGTATTAACATTGGTGTTGGCTCGATTTCCGTTGTTTTCGTCATTGGACTGATTTGTTTCTTAAAGGCATCTGCTCTTGCTTCAGATGCAAAATCCTTAACAGATATTTCTGTTTCCGGGAATTCCCTCATAGGAAAATAAAGTGACATTTTCTATGATATGCAAAAGGAGTTTTACCTCTACACATTTAAGGTAAAACTCCTTTTTTTCTTTTTTCTATAAATGCTTTCCCTTTTAAGTCAAAACTTTTTCTTCTTTTTATAAATGCTTTCCCTTTTGGAAAAAGTCTTTTGTTTCCTTTACCACTACACCGCTTAATGCAAATATGGCAATCATATTCGGGAATGCCATCATTCCATTGAAAATATCTGCCAAAGTCCACACAGCCTTAATGGTCATATATGGTCCGACAAATACTGCTAAAATATATAACCACCGATATGCCTTTACAAGTTTTTTCTTGCCACCTGACAAATATTCTAAGCATCGCTCAGAGTAATAATCCCATCCCAAAATCGTTGTAAATGCAAAAAATATCAAACACAGCATAAGTAAAAATGCAGAAACGTCTTCCGGTATCGGCAATCCTTTGCTAAATGCATAAGTAGTAACCTCTACGCCTTCGATTCCTTCTACCTGCCATGCCCCTGTCAGTACAATTGCCAATCCTGTCATGGTACAGATTACAATGGTATCAATAAAAGTTCCTGTCATAGACACAAGCCCCTGACGTACCGGTTCTTTTGTCTGAGCCGCTGCTGCTGCAATCGGTGCAGAACCTAATCCTGCTTCATTGGAAAAGATACCTCTTGCCACACCCTTTTGCATCGCAATAAAAAATGTACCTACCACTCCACCTGTCACTGCCGAAGGATTAAATGCTCCTTTGACAATGGTTACTACTGCCTGTGGAATTTCCTTTATATTACATAAAATTAATATTACACAAATCACAACATAAATAACTGCCATAAATGGCACTACCACCTGTGAAACATTTGCAATTCGTTTAATACCACCAATTAGTATTAGTGCTACACAGACACTTAATACCAACGACGCTATTACTACTGTCCATGAATACGTTCCAACTCCCGGAATGGAAACTGTCCAGTTTTGATTTGGATCAAAGAAATTATTTACCGCAGAGGAAATACCGTTTACCTGAGAAAAAGTTCCGATTCCCATAAGTCCTACGCAGACACCGAAAAATGCAAAGAGCTTGGCAAGCCACTTCCATTTTGTTCCCATTCCTCGTTCAATATAGTAAAACGGTCCGCCTAACGCATGGTTATCTTCGTCTACAACACGATACTTTACTGCCAGCAATCCTTCTGCATACTTGGTTGCCATACCGAAAAGGGCTGCTATTTCCATCCAGAACAATGCTCCCGGTCCACCTGCTGCAATGGCTGTTGCCACTCCTACAATATTTCCTGTTCCAATAGTAGCAGAAAGTGCCGTACATAAGGCTCCAAAGGAGGTTACTTCTCCATCCCCTTCTTCTTCATTTTTAACCATCCACTTTAATGCCAAAGGTAAGCGTCTCAACTGTAGCCCGCCTAACCGCAGGGTAAGCATAATACCACCAACCAGTATCAATACCATAAGCGGTACATTCCAGACCAGGTTGTCCACATTTTCCAAGATTTTATTGATTGTATTCCACATTTTTTACTCCTATGTTATTTTCTATAAACATGGCTAAAAATACCATATTTCACCAAAAAAGTCAATTTTTCAGCTACATTTCACACATTTTCATGACAGCCTTCTTTTCCAATGATATAATAGAAATACTTAGCAAATGATATAATGATATTTATAAGGAGACTTTCCATGAAACCAATATTGGAACCAACCGAA
>JAAYPT010000092.1 GCA_012519695.1 Clostridiales bacterium
GATTAGACACCTTAATTTTACCATAACAAAAGAGTAAGTTCCTTATATTTTGGGCATTTTCTTAAAGTTGTTTACTACTAGCCCAGAAAAAATAGGGGTTGTGGATAAAAGTACGGAAACTCAAGTTGTAAAGTACGGACAAAGTGTGTGGGATGTATTTGATAATGATATGGACGGGGTTACCTTAGAGCAGATGTTGACCGGGAAACAGTATGGAAAGATTTATATTATGCTGGGCGTGAATGAACTTGGAACAGGAACAGCGGAAAGCTTTGCCGCACAGTTTGAAAATGATGTAGAGCGTATACGTCAGTTGCAGCCCAATGCCATTATTTTTATTGAATCTATTATGCATGTGACACAGAGTAAGGATGAAGAACACTCTTACATTAACAATCAGGAAATCAATACAAGAAATGATAAATTAAAAGAATTGGCAGATGGTCAGACAATATTTTATATTGATGAAAATGAGGCAATGGACGAGCCGGGGACCGGTGCGTTGAATGGAGAATATTCCTTTGATGGCGTACATATTCAGGCGAAATACATTGAGGTCTGGAGAGAGTTTTTACTAGACCATGGAATAAAATAAAGATACGGTAACATACGAAAAAGGAAGCTTAACCTTATAAATGACAGGGAGCTTCCTTTTGAAATATACGGATTATATGAAAATTTATTTTTGTGCTTCATATGCCTCACGACAGGCTTTTGCAAGCTGGTCACCACAAGAAGTTGGGCGTCCGTTACAGCGAATACCGCCGATTTTTTGTTCTACCTGTTCTACGGTAAGACCTTCCACTAATTTAGGGATTGCCTGTAGGTTTCCATTGCATCCACCGGTAAATTTTACGTTTTTTACAACGTTTCCATCCAATTCTACTTCAATCTGTGTAGAGCAAGTACCTTTTGTTTTATATAAGTAACTCATACGCAAACTCCTTTCTGAGAATTATATATTTTGTAGAGAAAAATATTTCCTAGATTGGCATTATAGCACAAAAATTATCAATAGGAAAGAGCAATTAATAAAAAATTCACAATTCGTTCATGGGATTAAGTATTGTTTCTGCTGGGATAAAGTGGTACAATAAACGAAGTTGTCCATATGGGCAGAATAGAGCGGTAATAAGTTTTGCCGGATAGAAATAGGAGCGAATATATGGGTATTGTAAGTAAAATGTTCGGAACACATAGTGAAAGGGAATTGAAAAGAGTTTATCCTATCGTAGATAAGATAGAAGCTTTGCGCCCATCTATGGTAGAGTTGACCGATGAACAGTTAAGAGACAAGACAAAAGAGTATAAGAAGAGACTAGAAGAAGGGGAAACCCTGGATCAGCTTTTGCCAGAAGCTTATGCAACCGTACGAGAGGCAGCAAGAAGAGCCATTGGAATGGAACACTATCGTGTACAGTTGATTGGTGGTGTTATTCTGCATCAGGGACGTATTGCAGAAATGAAAACTGGTGAAGGTAAAACATTGGTATCTACATTGCCGGCATATTTGAATGCATTGGAAGGAAAAGGCGTACACATCGTAACGGTAAATGATTATCTGGCACAGCGTGATGCTGAGTGGATGGGAAAAGTCCATGAGTTTTTAGGACTTACCGTAGGTGTTGTTTTGAATTCCATGGACAATAAAGAACGTAGAGAAGCATATGCATGTGACATTACCTATGTTACAAATAATGAACTTGGATTCGATTATTTGCGTGATAACATGGTTATTTATAAAGAACAGTTGGTACAGCGTGAGTTGAACTTTGCGGTTATCGACGAGGTCGATTCTGTTTTGATTGATGAAGCAAGAACACCATTGATTATTTCAGGACAGAGTGGAAAATCCACCAGCTTATATGAAGCTTGTGATGTTTTGGCAAGACAGATGGAGCGTGGGGAAGATTTACCAGAGTTTTCCAAGATGGATGCCATCATGGGTGTAGAACAGGAAGAAACAGGAGACTTTATTGTTAATGAAAAGGATAAAGTAATCAATCTGACAGAACAGGGTGTGAAAAAGGTAGAACAGTTCTTTAAGATTGATAACCTTGCAGATGCTGATAATCTTGAGATTCAGCATAATGTAATTCTTGCATTGCGTGCACATAACTTAATGTTCCGTGATCAGGATTATGTAGTCCAGGATGATAAGGTATTAATCGTTGATGAATTTACCGGACGTATTATGCCGGGACGTCGTTATTCAGACGGTTTACATCAGGCAATTGAAGCAAAAGAGCATGTAAAAGTAAAACGTGAAAGCAAGACTTTAGCAAATATTACATTCCAGAACTTCTTTAACAAATATACTAAGAAGTGTGGTATGACCGGTACAGCGTTGACAGAGGAAAAAGAATTCCGTGATATTTATGGAATGGACGTTATCGAAATTCCTACCAATAGACCGGTTATCCGTAAGGATTTACAGGATGCTGTATATAAGACAAAGAAGGAAAAATTCCATGCAGTAGTGCAGGAAATCGAAGAAGCACATGCAAAGGGACAGCCAGTATTGGTTGGTACGATTACAATTGAGACTTCTGAACTTATTAGTGGGATGTTGAAGAGACGTGGAATTCCACATAAGGTGTTGAATGCCAAGTTCCATGAATTAGAAGCAGAAATCGTAGCAGAGGCAGGACGTCATGGTGCAGTTACCATTGCAACCAATATGGCAGGTCGTGGTACGGATATTAAGTTGGATGATGATGCAAAGGCTGCAGGTGGACTTAAAATTATCGGTACAGAGCGTCACGAATCCAGACGTATTGATAACCAGTTGCGTGGACGTTCCGGTCGTCAGGGTGACCCGGGACAGTCACAGTTCTTCATTTCCTTAGAGGATGATTTACTTCGTCTGTTCGGTTCCGAGAAGCTTATGGCAATGTTTGACACGCTCGGAGTACCGGAAAACGAGCAGATTCAGCATAAGATGTTGACAAATGCTATCGAAAAGGCACAGATGAAGATAGAGAGTAATAACTTTGGTATTCGTAAGAATTTGTTAGAGTACGACCAGGTTATGAATGAACAAAGAGAGATTATCTATGCAGAAAGACGTCGTGTGTTAGACGGTGAAAGTATGCGTGATGTAATTTATAAGATGATTACAGACCGTGTAGAAAATACAGTAGATACTTGCATTTCCGCGGATCAGGAAAGTGATGAATGGGATTTACATGAATTAAATGAACTGTTAATTCCGATTATTCCACTGAAACCTGTTACAAAGGAAGATGTTAAGGGCATTAAAGCAAATGAATTAAAACATCGCTTAAAAGAGCAGGCAGTAAAACTGTATGAAGCAAAGGAATCAGAATTCCCGGAACCGGAAGCAGTACGAGAGTTAGAGCGTGTAGTTTTACTTAAAGTTATCGACCGCAAATGGATGGATCATATCGATGATATGGATCAGTTGCGTCAGGGAATTGGTTTGCAGGCATATGGACAGAGAGATCCATTGGTAGAATACAAGATGGCAGGTTATGACATGTTCGATGACATGATTGCCAATATTCAGGAAGACACCGTACGCTTACTGTTCCATGTAAGAATTGAGCAGAAAGTGGAAAGAGAACAGGTTGCGAAGGTAACCGGAACCAACCGTGATGAGTCTGCACAGCGCGGACCAAAGAAACGTGAAGCTGCAAAAGTATATCCAAATGATCCGTGTCCATGTGGAAGTGGTAAGAAATATAAGCAGTGTTGTGGAAGAAAGTAAGATACCGGCGGTTGCAGGTATAAAAGTTTATCGGGCAGTGCCGGAATATCTGGCAACTGCCCAATTTTTGAAGTTAAGTAGTATAAGATGGGGGATTTTGAATCAGTTTTGAAAGGTGAAAAATAATTCGCACAAATATCATTAAATTTAAGCCTATTTCTTTGCGATAAGGTAAAATAGAAGAAAAACTTTATCGCAGAGGAAGAAAAATGAGCAGAGAACAAGACCGATTTATGAGAAAGCTGGAAAAGAATCCTGTTGTTGAGTGCAATAAGATTCAAAATAAATATTACCCAGAATTATTTAAAAAATTTAGTGAAGTAAAAGACCCGAGAAACCTAAGCTATATCGAATATTCTGTAAAAACTATGCTGGGAACTTTATATTATAAATGCATAGGTGGAATTTCAAGCATGCAGGAAATGACACGGCAGTTTAATGATGAAAAAATAGCTGAAAATTTATACTCTTTCATGGAAGAATCAAGGAAAGAGTATCTTCCTCATGGAGTTACGGAAAATGAATTTTTAGAGAGACTGGATCCACTGGAACTGGAAAAAATACAGAAAGATATTGCCTATTCCATGATTCGCAGAAAAACATTTAATGATGCCAGAGTGATGGGAAAGTGGCAGATTATCATTGATGCCACGGAACTGGATGAAGGATATCGGAAAAAGAATGATTATTATCTGAGCCGCTGCTATAACCGAGGGGAAACAGACGAATTTATGAAGTATCACAGAAGCGTGCTTGAGGCAAAATTATACCTTGGAAATAATCTTGTGTGCAGCATAGCATCAGAGCCGATTGAAAATTCGGAGAAGTATATTAATCAGAGTGAGGAAAAAGTAAAGCAGGATTGTGAAAGCAAAGCATTTATCAGACTTGCAGGAAAAATCAAGAAACGTTTTCCGAGACTGCCGATTGTTATAACAGCCGATGGATTGTATGTGAGCCAGAAAGTTATACAAACCTGCAGGGATAATGGCTGGGATTATATCATCCGTTACAAAGAAGGATGTGCAACGACTATAGCGCAGGAATATCAGGCACTGCCTGAAAAAGAAAAGATAGGCACAGAAATAGAGTACCAGAATGGAATAGTGTTTCAGAAAGAAGATGTAAATCTGATATATTACAGAGAAAAGAAAATCTGGGCAGATGGGAAAGAAAAAATAACAGAGTCAGCATGGATTACTAATATCACAATTACCAAAAATAATGCAAGGAAAATTGTGAAAGCCGGAAGAAACAGATGGAAAATAGAGAATCAGGGATTCAACAGACAGAAGCACTGGCAGGGAAATATAGGGCATGCATGCAGCTGGAACGAACAGGCACAAAAGAACCATTACCTGATGGAGCAGATAGCGGATTTCATAAAGCAGCTTTATGAGTATTACTATCTAAAGAAAAACAAAATAAAGAAACTGCAAAAAAATATATCTCCTGAGTTGTTAGCCAGCTTTGGACGGCAACTAACGAAGACAGAAGATATAAAAGCTGAGCTGCATAGCGCAGTTCTAAACTGATTTAATTTTAGCAAAGAAGGTGATATCTGCCAAGAGGAAAATACAAATTTATATACATTTATATACATTTTTTTTAAAGGAATAAGTGTAATTGTTCAATGTGGACAATTTTCCTGAATTTAGAAAAAATGTGTAAATGTGTGAGTTTTAAAAATTGGCAGGCTATAAAATAAATTTACCTTTCGGAGCTGATTTTGAATATTCAGATTTGACAAAACATTCCAATAATACTACAATAAACTGGAAAATGAGGGAGAAATATAGGGTGAGGGGATTTATCAATTTATCATAGGCATTATCATTCGATAAGCCACTTATTCAGTAAGTTATCCAAATACGAAAGAAAAGTAAAAAGTAATAGTTAAAAGCATTAGTAAAAATAAAAGTATCATTAAAAACAATTAATTTCGAGAGGAGAAACAGATGGAAGAAAAGATAGACTACCTGCCACTGGGCAGTATCGTTGTGGTAAATGGAGGCGTAAAGAAGTACGTTATCGTGGCAAGAGGAATTCAGGTAAAAGTAAACGGAGAAAATAACTTTTTCGATTATGGAGCATGCCTGTATCCGGAAGGAATGATGGGAGACCAGTTAATGTATTTTCAACATTGTAACATCAGCAAGGTGGTATTTCAGGGATTTTCCGATGAAGATGACAAGATGATGGTAGAAAATATTCAGAAGACTTATGAAAACATGCGTATTTCTCATGCGGATGTGAAGCAGTTAAAACAGGGGATGAAGAATTAAGATGGCGAAAAAGTACGATGAGCAGGAATATAACAATCTGAAATCTCAAAAGCAGAGCAATGAAGGAGAACAGGCAGCATGTCAGGCAGAAATTGATACCATAGACGAGTGGATATCCAGACTTCGTGGTGCCTACAATGGGATAGATGATGCAAAAGAATCCA
>JAAYPT010000093.1 GCA_012519695.1 Clostridiales bacterium
AGTAGAAGCAATTTTCTCTCTTCTTCGTCGAAGATATCATGTGGACAAAATACCTGTGCATGGCAAAAAACGTACCCGGTTATTCTTCGGATTTAAAATAGCAGCATTAGATTTTCAAAAGCTATTATTTTCAAGGTACAAATAAAATCAAATATTAAAAGGGGCTTTTGACACCCTAATCTTCATAGAAAGATTCTTGAATTTATAAAACTTTCATAAAATGATACATTGACTTTTGAGAGCAGATAGTAGACAATATGTAATAGATTTCACATAAGAAAGGGAGAATAAAATGGGAATGTTTGATGTAGATGGCGGAATTATGAAAACGTTGGGAAAAATAACAGACATCATATGCCTGAGCGTATTTTTTGTTATTTGCTCCCTCCCAATATTTACCATGGGTACAGCAGCAACTGCATTATACTATACGGTAAATAAGGTAATCCGAAATGAAAGAGGTTATATTTTCAGGGAATATGTGTCAGCGTTTAAAAGTAATTTTAAGCAGACCACACCGATTTGGCTGTTAGTGATTGTAATATCATTAGTGCTTGGATTTGATGGCTATGTTATGCGCCAAATGGGACAAAATGGAAGTAAGCTGGGAGCGTTTGGTGTTGTATTTATCATAATGGGATTGTTTTTGTTGGCATGGGCATTATATCTGTTTGCTTATATGGCAAGATTTGAAAACACAAGAAAGCAGTCGATGAAGAATGCACTTTTAATTGCATTGGTAAATCTTCCGTGGACAGCAGTAATAATTATATTAGCACTTGCTTGTATGTCCTTACTATATGTACTGCCGATTTCATTGATTTTTGTACCGGGTGTATTTACACTGTTAGAATCGTTTATTTTAGAAAAAATTTTCTGGAAGTATATGAGTGAAGAAGATAGAGAAGCTGAGCTTGAAAGAAAGCGGGAATGTAAAAACTAATTTTTTGTATTGATTTCTCCATATAGTTATAGTATATTCATTAGTAGGCATCCGTTGAAAAGGAAAATAATTCAAAAATTCTTTTTCAGGGACCGCAAGGAGGAAGTTTCATGCAGGAAATGATAAAGGTAGCAGTAGATGCCATGGGTGGAGATAATGCACCAGCAGAAGTTGTAAAGGGCGCTATTGATGCTGTTACACAGCGTCCGGACATCAAGGTATACCTTGTGGGTCAACAGGATGTAGTGAAGGAAGAGCTGGCAAAAAATTCCTATGCAGGTTCTCAGATTGAGGTTGTTCATGCGGATGAAGTAATTGAGACGGCAGAACCCCCGGTTATGGCAATTCGTAAGAAAAAACAGTCATCAATTGTAATCGGGATGAATATGGTAAAACATCAGGAGGCTGACGCTTTTGTATCAGCAGGAAGTTCCGGTGCAATATTGGTAGGCGGACAAGTCATTGTAGGAAGAATCAAAGGTGTAGAAAGACCGCCATTAGCTCCACTTATTCCTACCGAGAAAGGCGTGTCATTGCTGATTGACTGTGGAGCAAATGTAGATGCAAGAGCATCTCATTTAGTACAGTTTGCCAAGATGGGTTCCATTTACATGGAAAATGTTATGGGTGTGAAGAATCCAAAGGTTGCGATTGTTAACATTGGAGCAGAAGAAGAGAAGGGAAATGCACTGGTAAAAGAGACTTTTCCATTACTTAAGAACTGCCCGGATATTAACTTTGTAGGAAGCATTGAGGCAAGAGAAATCCCACACGGAGAAGCAGACGTTATTGTTTGTGAGGCGTTTGTAGGAAATGTAATCCTTAAGCTTTATGAAGGTGTAGGAGCAACCCTGATTAGTAAAGTAAAACAGGGAATGATGACCAGCCTGAGAAGTAAGATAGGAGCGTTGTTAGTAAAGCCGGCATTGAAAAAGACATTAAAGTCGTTTGATGCATCCGAGTATGGTGGAGCACCGTTATTAGGCTTAAATGGACTTGTGGTAAAAACCCACGGAAGTTCAAAAGCAAAAGAGGTATCTACCTCTATTATTCAATGTGTTACCTTTAAGGAACAGCAAATTAATGAAAAAATAAGAAAGAATATTGGAACATCTCCCATGGAAGAGGAGTAGAAAGGAATTATCATGGAATTTGAAAAGTTAAAGAAAATCATTGCGGAAGTATTAAATGTAGACGTAGAAGAAATTACAATGGACACTACATTTGTAGATGATTTAGGAGCAGATTCTCTGGATATTTTCCAGATTATCATGGGATTAGAAGAAGAATTTGATATTGAAATCGCAAACGAAGAAGCAGAAAAAATCGTTACTGTTGGTGATGCAGTAGAACAGATTAAGAATGCAATGAACTAAGGCGTATTTAATTGTATACGGACAAAGAGGAACAAGGGTGTCTGAGAAGATGCAGAGTAGCATTTTTTCAGGCTACCCTTTTCGTCATATATCAAGACCATATACATAGGAAGGAGAAAAATGAGTTTACAAAAGGAATTTGAAACCCGCATAGGATATGAATTTTCCAATCAAAAATTGTTGCAGCAGGCATTAACACATAGTTCTTATGCAAACGAACATCATATGGGAAAACAGGCGGATAATGAACGATTAGAATTTTTAGGAGATGCAGTGTTAGAAATTGTAAGTAGTGATTTCTTATTTCACAAGTATCCCAAATATCCGGAAGGAGAATTGACCAGATTACGAGCAAGTATGGTATGTGAGCCAACACTGGCATTTTGTACCAGAGATTTGGAATTAGGAAAGTACCTTTTACTAGGAAAAGGAGAGGACTTAACAGGTGGAAGAGAGAGAAAGTCTATTCTTTCTGATGCATTAGAAGCAGTGATAGGAGCGATATATTTAGATGGTGGTTTTGCTAGTGCAAAAGAGTTTATTGACCGTTTTATTTTAAATGACATCGAACATAAGAAGCTCTTTTTCGATAGCAAGACTATCCTGCAAGAGGTAGTGCAGGCAAAAGCAGAAGGCGAATTAAGCTATCAACTGATTCGGGAAGAGGGTCCGGATCATGATAAGAAATTTATTGTGGAAGCTCGAATTGGTGCAAAGACCTATGGACAGGGAACAGGCAGAACCAAGAAAGGGGCAGAACAGGAAGCTGCTTATCATACACTTTTGGAGTTAAAAAAGCAGGAAAGTAGTTCCTAAACAGGAGGAGTTATGTATTTAAAAAGTATAGAGGTGCATGGATTTAAGTCCTTTGCCAATAAAATCGTGTTTGAGTTCCACAATGGAATCACAGGTATTGTAGGACCAAACGGAAGTGGAAAGAGTAATGTAGCAGATGCAGTACGTTGGGTATTGGGTGAACAAAGAGCAAAGCAGTTGCGTGGTGCAAGTATGCAGGATGTTATTTTCTCCGGTACAGAGAACCGTAAGCCCTTAAGTTATGCATATGTGGCGATTACATTGGACAATGCGGATCGTTCTTTAAACATTGATTATAATGAAGTTACTGTTGCCAGAAGAGTGTATCGTTCCGGAGAAAGTGAATATTTGATTAATGGAACTGCATGTAGATTAAAAGACGTAAATGAACTTTTTTATGATACGGGAATTGGTAAAGAAGGATATTCCATTATCGGTCAGGGTCAGATTGAACGTATCTTAAGCGGTAAGCCGGAAGAACGTCGAGAGTTATTTGATGAAGCAGCTGGAATTGTAAAGTATAAGCGAAGAAAAGTCACAGCACAGAAAAAGTTAGAAGATGAGCGACAGAATCTGGTGCGTGTGAATGATATTTTATCGGAATTGGAAAAACAGGTAGGACCACTGGAGCGTCAGTCTGAAAAGGCAAAGATTTACTTGAAGAAAAAAGAAGAATTAAAGACATATGATGTAAATATGTTTTTAATGGAAATGGAACGAATGGAGACACAATTAAAGACCGTGGAAGAAAACATGGAAATTGTGGGAAAAGATTTGGAAGAGTCCAATCGTTCTTATACCAATATTAAGGCAGAATATGAACAGATGGAGCAGGATATGGAAGCCGCAGATGCTCAGATTACTGCCTTAAGAGAAGAACTTGGTAATACGACTGTTTTAAAAGGAAAGTTAGAAGGTCAGATTAATGTCTTAAAAGAACAGATTCACACAGCAGAGCAGAGTGAAGAACATTTTCGTACCAGACAGGAAGCCATTAATCAGGATAAAGAACAGCGTCTGGAGCAAAAGGCGGCTTACGAAGAAGAGAAAAAACAAATGGATGCTCAGATGCAGCACATGGCAGAAGAAAAAGCCAGGGTTATGGAGCGTTTCCAAAAAATTCAAAGTGAAATTGAACGTTGTACCAGAGGAATGGAAGACGGCAAAAACGAGATTATTGAACTGTTGAATCATAAGGCATCTACAAAGGCAAGACAACAGCGATATGATACCATGCAAGAGCAGGTAAATATCCGAAAGGCACAGTTAAGTAAACGCCTGTTAGAACAAAAAAGTGAAGAAGAAGAGTTAGAGGCAGTTGTAGAAGAGTGCCAGAAACGTTACGAAGAAGCAAAGGCAGAATATACCAAGCTTATCGAAGAAGAACAAAAACTGGAGAATAATCGAAAAAATTGGCAAACCAAGGAAGAAGAAGTAAAACATGCTTTGGAACAGGATACAGCCCGTTATCACAGAGAACAGTCCAGATTAGAATCTTTGGTAAATATTGCAGAGCGTTATGACGGATATGGAAACTCCATTCGTCGTGTTATGGAACAAAAGGATAGGGAAAAAGGAATTCTTGGAGTTGTTGCAGACGTCATTAAGGTGGAAAAGAAGTACGAAACAGCTATTGAAACAGCCTTAGGTGGAAGTATTCAAAATATTGTTACCAATGACGAAGACACAGCAAAACGAATGATTCAGTATTTGAAACAGAATCGTTACGGAAGAGCCACATTCCTTCCATTAACCAGTGTGGGAAAGAAACAGCCGCAAGTTAACGAGCATGCATTAAAAGAGCAGGGTGTAATTGGAATCGGAAGTGAGCTGGTCCAGACAGAGAGCCGGTATCAGGGGTTGAAAACACATTTGCTGGGAAGAACATATGTGGTAGATACCATTGACCATGCAGTTGCATTGGCAAGAAAATATCAATATTCTCTTAGAATTGTAACATTAGAAGGGGAATCCTTAAGTCCGGGCGGTTCTATGACTGGTGGTGCATTTAAAAATACCAGTAACCTGTTAGGACGAAAGAGAGAAATTGAAGAACTGGAAAAAACAGTTGCACAGCTTAAGGAAAACTTAACCAAATATCGTGCACGAATGGAAGAAATCACAACAGCAAGAGAGCTGTTGAAAGAAGACTTAGAACAGTTACGGGAAGACTTGAAACAAGCCATGTTAAATTCCAATACAGCTAAACTTAACATGGAACGTGCCAAGGAACAAAAAGAGGAAAATACCAGCCAGTATGGTGGTTTGATTCAGGAAAGCAGAGAGATTGAACAGCAGTTGGCAGAAATTACACAGAATCGTCAACAGATTCAAGAAGAAATATCACAGGCAGATACAAGAGAAAAAGAAATTGAAGAAGAAAACAGCAACTTCCAGAAACTGTTAGAAGAACAGAATAAATTAGCAGAAGATAGTCAAAAAGAAGTATCCAGAGTGCAGTTGGAAGAGGCTAATCTGGTACAAAAAGCAGAATTTATTCAGGAAAATATTTCTCGTGTACAGACAGAACTGCGAAAACTGGAAGAAGAATTACATCAGGCAGAGCAGGAAAAGCTGGATTCTCAAGCAGATGTGGATAAGAAATATCATGATATTGAAGAAATCAAAAAGACCATGGAAGCATCAGATTCCACACATGGAGAATTAGAACAGAAACTTTCTGATAAGCAAAAAGAAAAAGAGGAAATGTCCGTCAAGTACAAAGGATTTTTCCAGAAACAAGAGGAATTGTCAAAACATATCAATGATCTGGATAAGGAATCTTTCCGATTGAACAGTCAGAAAGAAAAGTTCAATGAATCCATAGAGAATCAGACCAACTATATGTGGGAGGAATATGAGTTAACACGCCACCATGCATTAGAGTTACGGAATGAGGAATATGACAATCCGACAGAAATGAAAAAGCAGATTGCGCAGATAAAAGACGATATCCGAAAATTGGGTGATGTGAATGTAAATGCCATTGAGGATTACAAGAACCTGTCCGAGCGATATACGTTTATGAAAACGCAGCATGATGATTTGGTAACAGCAGAACAGACCTTACTGGATATTATCGAAGAATTAGATACCGGAATGCGTAAGCAGTTCATGGAAAAGTTCCAGGAAATTCAGGTAGAGTTTGATAAAGTATTCAAAGAGCTGTTTGGTGGAGGAAAAGGTTCCTTAGAGCTGGTAGAAGGCGAGGATATCTTAGAGTGTGGTATTCGTATCATTGCCCAGCCACCAGGAAAAAAATTGCAGAACATGATGCAGCTTTCCGGTGGAGAGAAGTCCTTAACCGCCATATCTTTATTGTTTGCAATCCAGAACCTGAAGCCATCCCCATTCTGTTTATTAGACGAGATTGAGGCGGCATTGGATGATTCCAATGTAGGGCGATTTGCAAATTATTTACATAAACTTACAAAGAATACTCAGTTCATTGTCATTACGCATAGACGAGGAACCATGGCAGCAGCAGACCGTTTATATGGTATTACTATGCAGGAAAAGGGTATTTCCACATTAGTTTCTGTAAATTTGATAGAAGAAGAATTGGACAAGTAGAGAGGTAGCAAGAATGAGTGAAGAAAAGCAGGGATTTTTTAGTCGTCTGGTAAAAGGATTGACAAAAACCAGAGACAACATTGTATCTGAAATCGATGCTATATTCAGCGGATTTTCCAGCATTGATGATGATTTCTATGAAGAAATCGAAGAGATTCTCATTATGGGAGATATTGGGGTAGATGCCACAATGAAGATTATTGAGAATCTGAAGGCAAAAGTAAAGGAAGAACATATCAAAGAACCAGCCGAATGCAAAGAACTTTTGATTCGTAGTATCAAAGAGCAGATGGATGTAGGGGAAACTGCATACCGTTTTGAAGAAGAAAAATCTGTGGTACTGGTAATTGGGGTAAATGGAGTAGGAAAGACAACCTCCATTGGAAAATTAGCAGGTAAGCTGAAAAGCCAAGGAAAAAAAGTTGTATTAGCAGCGGCAGATACGTTTCGTGCAGCAGCAGGAGAGCAGTTATCAGAATGGGCAAATCGTGCAGGGGTAGACATGATTGGCGGTCAGGAAGGTGCTGATCCGGGAGCAATCGTATATGATGCAGTTGCAGCGGCAAAAGCAAGAAATGCAGATGTACTTCTTTGTGATACTGCCGGAAGACTTCATAACAAGAAAAACCTGATGGAAGAATTAAAGAAAATTCATCGTATTTTAGAAAAAGAATATCCGGAGGCTTATCGTGAAACTTTAGTAGTTTTAGATGGAACTACCGGACAGAATGCTTTAGCACAGGCGAGACAGTTTTCTGAGGTAGCAGATATAACAGGAATTATTCTTACTAAAATGGATGGAACAGCCAAAGGTGGAATTGCAGTAGCGATTCAATCTGAACTGGGAATTCCGGTAAAATATATTGGTGTAGGCGAAACCATTGATGATTTACAGAAATTTGATTCAGAGCAATTTGTAAATGCATTGTTTGCAGTAAACGACACAGAATAAGAAAACGAGGGATTGAAAAATGGATATGTTGACATTAGAAAAATTTGAAGAAGCAAGTAAAATCGTAAAAGAAGTTACATTAGAGACAAAACTGGTATATAGTGATTTTTTAAGTGGACAGACTGGAAATAAAGTATATTTAAAGCCGGAAAACATGCAGTTTACTGGAGCTTATAAGGTAAGAGGTGCCTATTATAAAATCAGCACTTTAAGTCAGGAAGAAAGAGAAAAAGGTTTAATTACTGCATCCGCAGGAAATCATGCACAGGGAGTTGCATATGCTGCAAAATGTTTTGGAGTAAAAGCAACTATCGTAATGCCTACTACTACACCACTGATTAAAGTAAATCGTACGAAGGGTTATGGTGCCGATGTAGTTTTATATGGAGATGTATACGATGAAGCATGCCAAAAGGCATATGAGTTAGCGGATGAACATGGATACACCTTTATTCATCCATTTGACGATTTGGCAGTAGCAACCGGTCAGGGAACCATTGCTATGGAAATCTTCAAAGAACTTCCGTTAGTAGAGTATATTTTAGTACCAATTGGAGGAGGCGGACTTGCAACAGGTGTATCAACCCTTGCAAAAATGTTGAATCCAAAGATAAAAGTAATCGGTGTGGAGCCGGCAGGAGCAAATTGTATGCAGGCATCCTTTGAAGCAGGAAAGGTAGTAACATTACCAAAGGTAAATACGATTGCAGATGGTACCGCAGTAAAAACACCGGGACAAAATATTTTCCCATATATTCGTGAAAATTTAGATGATATTATCACAGTAGCAGATGATGAGTTAATCGTAGCATTTTTGGATATGGTAGAAAATCATAAGATGATTGTAGAAAATTCCGGATTATTGACAGTGGCAGCACTTCGTCATTTAGATGTAAAAGATAAGCGCGTTGTATCTATTTTGAGTGGTGGAAATATGGACGTAATTACGATGTCATCCGTAGTTCAGCAGGGACTTATTTTCCGTGACCGTATCTTTACAGTGTCTGTATTATTACCGGATAAGCCAGGGGAATTAAGTAAGGTTGCCAATACCATTGCCAAGGTACAGGGAAATGTTATCAAGTTAGAGCATAATCAATTTGTTTCCACAAACCGTAATGCAGCAGTAGAACTTCGCATTACCTTAGAAGCATTTGGAACAGAACATAAAAAGCAGATAATGGATGCTTTAGAAGCAGATGGCTATCAGCCAAAACTGGTGAGAACTAATTTATAATTTTATCGTTACTTGCAGAAAAAAGAAGGTGTCAAGAAAAAATACTTGACACCTTTCTCTTTTTCGTGTATGATAGCTAAGGTGATTGTAATGGAAAAGAAAGTAATGCAGACATTTCTCTATGATTTTTATGGAGAATTGCTGACAGAACACCAGCAGAATATATATGAAGATTTTGTATTGAATGATTTATCCTTAAGCGAAATCGCAGAAGAGGCGGGAATCAGCCGACAGGGCGTACATGATTTGGTGAAGCGTTGTGACAAGCTTTTAGAAGGATATGAGGAAAAGTTACATCTGCTGGAACGATTTATGAAGACAAAAGAGAAGATTACACAGATTCGTACATTGACGCGCAATTACCAGAATCAGAATGAAGCAGAGATTATGGAACAGATAGAAAATATTTCCAATGAAATATTAGAGGAGTTATAAAATGGCATTTGATAGCTTATCTGAAAAATTACAAAATGTATTCAAGTCCCTGCGTAGTAAGGGAAGATTGACAGAGGATGATGTGAAGGCAGCACTGAAGGAAGTAAAGCTTGCATTGTTAGAGGCAGATGTCAATTTTAAAGTTGTAAAACAGTTTATCAAGTCTGTACAGGAAAGAGCCATCGGGCAGGATGTTATGAATGGTTTGAACCCGGGACAGATGGTAATTAAGATTGTAAATGAAGAATTGGTAACCCTTATGGGTTCCGAAACTACCGAGATTGCATTGAATCCGGGGCAGGAAATAACTGTTATTATGATGGTAGGTCTTCAGGGTGCAGGTAAGACTACTACCACAGCAAAGATTGCCGGAAAGCTGAAACAAAAGGGTAAGAAGCCTTTACTAGTAGCTTGTGATATTTACCGTCCGGCGGCAATTCAACAGTTACAGATTAACGGTGAGAAACAAGGCATTGAAGTATTCTCTATGGGAGACGGTCATAAGCCTGTAAATATTGCCAAGGCAGCAATTGAACATGCTAAAGGCAATGGACATAACGTGGTGATTTTGGATACCGCCGGTCGTCTTCACATCGATGAAGAAATGATGCAGGAACTTCAAGAGATAAAGGAAAATGTTGAAGTACATCAGACCATATTGGTAGTAGATGCCATGACAGGTCAGGATGCAGTCAATGTAGCAACCAACTTTAATGAAAAGATTGGAATTGACGGTGTTGTTTTGACGAAGTTAGATGGTGATACCAGAGGTGGTGCAGCATTATCTATCCGTTCCGTTACCGGAAAGCCAATTTTGTATGTTGGTATGGGAGAGAAGTTATCTGACTTAGAACAGTTTTATCCGGATCGTATGGCGAGCCGAATTCTTGGCATGGGCGATGTTCTTACCATGATTGAGAAGGCTCAGGAAAATATAGATGAAGAAAAGGCAAAAGAGCTGGAACGCAAGATGAAAAAAGCCGAGTTTGGATTCGATGATTATTTAGAGTCCATGAACCAGATGAAAAAAATGGGTGGCTTATCCAGTGTGCTTAGTATGATGCCGGGAATTGGTGGTTCCCAGATAGCAGAAATCGAAAATGCCATGGATGAAAAGAAAATGGCACGAATTGAAGGAATTATATATTCCATGACACCAGCGGAAAGAGCCAATCCTTCCATTTTGAATCCAAGCAGAAAACGTAGAATTGCCAATGGTGCCGGAGTTGATATCAGCGAGGTAAATCGTTTGGTAAAACAGTTTGAACAGACTAGAAAAATGATGAAACAGATGCCGGGATTAATGGGTGGTAAAGGAAAAAAACGTGGCGGATTTAAATTGCCATTTGGTTTGTAAAGCAGGTAACAGAGTTTTCTCTGATTACAAAATAGAAGAAAATAACCCAAGGAGGTGAAAGTGTAATGGTAAAAATCAGATTAAGAAGAATGGGACAGAAAAAAGCTCCTTTCTATAGAATCGTTGTAGCTGATTCCAGATCTCCAAGAGATGGAAGATTCATCGAAGAAATCGGAACTTACGATCCAACAAAGGATCCAAGTGAATTTCATGTAAATGAAGAATTAGCAAAGAAATGGTTAGCAAGCGGTGCTCAGCCTACAGAAATGGTAGGAAAGATCTTCAAAGCAGCCGGTATCGAAAAATAAGATTCGTGAGGTGACGTAATGAAAGAATTAGTGGAAGTAATTGCGAAAGCTCTTGTGGATCATCCGGAAGAAGTCGTAGTTACAGAATCTGAGAACGAAAAGTCTATTGTTTTAGAATTACATGTTGCCCAGCCAGATATGGGAAAAGTAATTGGAAAGCAAGGACGCATTGCCAAAGCCATTCGTTCTGTTGTGAAAGCAGCAGCAGCTAAGAGTGACAAAAAAGTAGTTGTAGATATTATACAATAAAGAGATAAAACCCCAGTCAGATAAAGTTTTTTAGACTGGGGTTTTGTTAAATGCAGAAAGAGATGTATCAGAGAAAAGGAGCAGATATGGAGGATTTACTGCAAGTCGGTGTAATTACCAATACCCATGGAGTTCGTGGTGAAGTAAAAGTATTTCCAACCACAGACGATGTAAAACGTTTTAAGAAACTAAAACAAGTGATTTTAGATACAGGAAAAGAACAGTTAGAGTTAGAAATCACACAGGTAAAATATTTTAAAAATCTTGTAATATTGAAATTTAAGGACATTGATAATATCAATGACGTTGAAAAATATAAAGGGAAAAGTTTATTTGTTACCAGAAAAAATGCAGTGAAATGTGAAAAAGATGAGTATTTTATTGCAGACTTAATTGATATGAAGGTAGTAACAGCACAAGGCGAAGAAATCGGGACTATTGCAGATGTGCTTCAGACAGGGGCGAATGATGTTTATGTCATCAAACGTCAAGGGAAAAAAGAATTGCTACTTCCTGCAATTAAAGAATGTATTTTAAAGGTAGATATGAAAGAACGAGTAATGCAGGTATTTGTAATGCCTGGATTAGATGATGAAGAGTAGGTGGCAGAATGAACTTTTATATACTGACGTTATTTCCAGAAATGGTGATGAACGGTTTAAATACCAGTATCATAGGGAGAGCGTCAAAGGCAGGTTATTTAAATATTGAAGCAATCGATATACGAGATTATGCCCGGAATAAACATCATAAAGTAGACGATTATCCTTATGGTGGAGGAGCAGGAATGTTAATGCAGGCACAACCGGTCTACGATGCATGGGATTCAGTGACAAAGAGAACAGGAAAAAAAGTTCGTACTGTTTATCTTACTCCCCAGGGAAGAAGGTTCGACCAACCACTTGCGAAAGAGCTTGCAAAAGAAGAAGATTTAATTTTGCTTTGCGGACATTATGAGGGAATTGATGAACGAGTGTTAGAAGAAGTAGTTACTGACTATGTTTCTATCGGAGACTATGTATTGACCGGTGGAGAACTGGGTGCAATGGTAATGGTAGATGCCATTTCCCGTATGGTACCCGGTGTATTAAAAAATGAATTTTCCGGGGTAACAGAGTCATTAGAAGGCAATCTACTAGAATATCCCCAGTATAGTCGTCCGGAGGTATGGCAGGGAAAACAAGTGCCGGAAGTATTATTATCAGGCAATCAGAAAAACATAGATGCCTGGCGGTTAGAACAATCCATAGAAAGAACAAAAGAACGCAGACCGGATTTATATCAAAAATATGAAGAAATGCAGGAATGTAGGGAATTGCTTCGTCAGCAAAAGTTATTGCACATGGATATGACAGAACTCATAGAACGGGGACAGGCAGAATTGCTTTATGCCCAAGGGAAAAATATATGCTTGCGGGATACGGTAAGCGGAATTGTGTTTTTATCAGTAGAAGATGCGAAAAACGGAAAAGAAATGGTAGAAACAGTAATCGTTAGGGAAAAACCGGAGTTATTAGTAATACATCAGGAATATATGGTTCCCGTCATAGAAAAGATGTTACAAGGAGAGGTGTTTGTAGCATGTCATCAGTTTGTCTATACGAAGCGGGAAAAGCTTCCAATCACCGGATTGTATCGACTGGATGGAAAAAGCGAAGAGCATCAGATACAGATTCGCAAATTAGATATGCAACACCTTGAAATTGCAAACGAGCATTATGGTATGATGGATGATCCAGGATATATTCAAGGGCGAATTGAAGCAGGTAAAATGTTCGGAGCTTTTTATGGAGAAACACTTGCAGGATTTATCGGATTACATGAAGAGGGAAGTCTTGGAATGTTAGAAGTATTGCCGGAGTATCGTGGAAGACATATTGGAAAAGCACTGGAAACATATCTGATTAACGATTGTCTGGAACACGGTTTTACTCCATTTACACAAGTGGTAGAAGGAAATGAAATATCCATGAAATTGCAGGAATCGCTAGGGCTTTGTAAGGCAAAGCAAAAGGTATATTTTATGGAAAAAATGCTTTACAACACAAGTGATTTATGATAAACTATAACAGTTGTGAATAAACACGATGGTCCTCTGATACGAATAGGCGTATTAAGAACATCCAATATATAGGAGGTCACAAGAATGAACGCAGCAGAAATTATTAAGAACATTGAACAGGAACAGTTAAAGGCAGAAGTACCTGAATTTAACGTAGGTGATACCGTAAAAGTTTATGGTAAAATCAAAGAAGGAAACCGTGAAAGAATTCAGGTTTTCGAAGGAATCGTATTAAAGAAACAGGGCGGAAGCAACAGAGAGACATTTACTGTAAGAAAATTCTCTAATGGTGTTGGTGTTGAAAAGACATGGCCATTACATTCCCCTAACGTTGAAAAAGTAGAAGTAGTACGTTTCGGTAAAGTAAGACGTGCAAAATTGAACTACTTAAGAGACCGTGTAGGTAAGAAAGCAAAAGTAAAAGAATTAGTAAAATAATTCAACAGAGAATGAACAAGAAAGGGACAAGTACGATGGTAGTTGTCCCTTTTATCATAAGTAGAACCAAAAAGTTCTTTTAGTGGAGTAGAATATGAGAAGAAGATCTGGTGGATTAAATTTTAATCGAAGAAAAAGAAAAGTGAATACAGCATTGCTTAAGGAGATTGGCATTTGGACAGGAGAGATTCTGGCAGTAATGCTAATAGCAGTGGCGTTGGTATTATTTATAGGTTTCCGCATAAAGGTGGTAGGAGCATCTATGTCTCCAACACTGGAAAGCGGAGAAGAAATATTGGTAAATCGTTTTCGATACAAGATTTTTAGCCCAAAGCAAAATGACTTAATTGTATTTTTACCAAACGGAAATGAAAAGTCACATTATTATATTAAGCGTGTGATCGCATGCCCTGGGGATAAAGTACAGATTAAAGATGGCGTGGTTTATGTAAATGGGAAAAAGTTTGATGAAAAGGTTGCGGTAGCAAATATAGAAAATCCACTTTTGGCAGAAAATGAGATTACCGTAGGAGAAGATGAATATTTTGTGCTGGGAGATAACCGCAATAACAGTGAGGATAGTCGTTATGCCAGCATTGGAAACGTAAAAAAGGAGTATATTGTAGGAAAAGCATGGTTTGTGGTGTCCCCGTGGGGAAAATTTGGATTTATTAAATAGTAAGGAGAGATACAATGCATTTTCAATGGTATCCAGGGCATATGACCAAGGCAAAGCGTCAAATGCAGGAAGATATAAAACTGATAGATTTAGTAATTGAGTTAGTAGATGCAAGAATTCCATTAAGCAGTCGGAATCCGGATATTGACGAACTTGGGAAAAACAAAGCGAGACTTATTCTGATGAACAAAGCAGATTTGGCAAGTGATGAGCAGACAAGACGTTGGTCAGAGTATTTTCGCAACAAGGGATTCTATGTTGTGAAGCTGGATGCCCGTAGTAAGGCTGGGATGAAGGCAATTAATGATGTGATTATGGAAGCATGTAAGGAAAAAATCGAGCGAGATAGAAGACGAGGAATTAAGAATCGTCCGGTTCGTGCAATGGTGGTAGGAATTCCTAATGTAGGAAAATCAACATTTATTAATACATATGCCGGAAAGGCATGTGCCAAAACCGGAAATAAGCCGGGAGTTACCAAAGGAAAACAATGGATACGTTTAAATAAAAATGTAGAGCTTTTAGATACACCGGGAATCCTGTGGCCGAAGTTTGAAGACCAGCAGGTAGGACTTCGTCTGGCATTGATTGGTTCCATTAAGGATGAAATTTTAAATATTGATGAACTTTCCTTAGAACTGATACGAATCATTCAGAAAAACTATCCGGGAATCTTAGCAGCACGGTATGAACTTGAAGAAGAAAAAGATGCGGTAGAGGTGTTAGAGCAGATAGCCAGAAACCGCAATTGTGTGCAAAAAGGCAATGAGTTGGATTATAGCAAGGCAGCCCTTCTGGTAATCGATGAATTCCGTAGTGGACGGCTTGGAAAAATAACTCTTGAATTTCCAGAAGGATAAGGGTAGAATAAAAGCGATAGAATTTATAAATAGAAAAGAGAAGCTAAATGGAAAAAGAAAAAAAGAAGATTAACTTGAAAGATACCGTTGGTTTTATTATATATATCGCTGTTGTATTTGTGATTACCTATTTGGTAATTACTTATGTGGGGCAGAGAACCGAAGTAATCGGAACTTCTATGGAGTATACGCTAAGTGATGGGGACAATTTGATTGTAGATAAAATATCTTATCGTTTTCATGATCCGGAGCGGTTTGATATTATCGTGTTCCCATACCAGTATAAAGAGGATACTTATTATATCAAAAGAATCATAGGATTGCCTGGAGAAACAGTACAAATCGATGATAATGGAACCATTTATATTGATGGAAAAGAATTAAAAGAATCTTACGGAAGAGAAATTATCAAGAATCCCGGAACAGCTGCAGAGCCTATTAAGCTTGGAGAAGGAGAATATTTTGTACTGGGAGATAATCGAAATGCCAGCTCCGATAGCAGGGACCCAAGTGTGGGAATCATCAAACGAGATGAGATTGTAGGTCGGGCATGGCTTCGGATTTATCCATTTTCTAAATTTGGATTTATAAAACATAAGTAAAGATAGAGGATAAAAGTGTGAGTGAATTAAAGAAAATTGGGGTAATAAAAGAAGAATTACAGGCAGCAGAGGAAACGATGCTGCCTTCTTTTATTACAGAATATCAAAAAGATGAACGTGCCGGAGTTCAAAAATTGGTGCAGCAGGCACAGAAAAGATTAGATAATCTGGCAAAAGAACGAGCGCGAATTGAAACGTTAAAGAAATACGAAAGAGAGTATGAAGCCTGTGGTTATATTTGCGGAATTGATGAAGTGGGAAGAGGTCCACTTGCAGGGCCGGTAGTAGCAGGAGCAGTAATATTACCAAAGGATTGTAATATTTTATATATCAATGATTCTAAGAAATTAAGCGAAAAGAAACGAGAAGAATTGTATGATATTATTATGGAACAGGCAGTTGCAACCGGAATTGGAATGGTAGGGCCGGGAAGAATTGATGAAATCAATATTTTACAGGCAACTTATGAAGCCATGCGGGAGGCTATTCATAATCTGTCAGTAACACCCGATATATTATTAAATGATGCAGTTACCATTCCGGAAGTACCAATTCACCAGATACCTATTATTAAAGGAGATGCAAAGAGTATATCCATTGGTGCTGCCAGTATCATTGCAAAAGTAACCAGAGATCGTCTTATGGTGGAATATGATAAAGTAATGCCGGAGTATGGATTTGCCTCTAATAAGGGATATGGTTCTAAAGAGCATATTGAAGCATTGAAAAAATATGGACCATCACCAATTCACAGACGGAGCTTTATAACGCATTTCTGCTAAGAAAAGGGAACTTTGTGTACTGTAAAAAGAGACGAGAAAGAAAAGGGAGAAGCTATGTCAATTGTAGAAGGAATTAATCAATACCAAAATAATACGGCGTCAAATACCCAGGCAATGACTGCTGTAAAAGATACTATTCGTCCGACTTCTGCCTATCTTCAGGAAATGACACCGGGAAAGGTGTTTGAGGGAACGATATTAGATATTAAAAATGGGCAGGTAACCATAGGATTGAGCGATGGGCAGACAATGATGGCGAGAATGGAAAGCGGAGTACAACTGGCCAAAGGAATGCCTATGCTATTTGAAGTAAAAGCAAATAGTGGAGAGCAGATTTCCATTCATCCGGTGAATTGGGAAAGTGCGCAGAATCCTACCTTATTAAAAGCACTAGAAGCAGCCGGATTAAAAGTAACACAGCAAAATTTGTCCATGGTAAGTGAGATGATGAAAGAACAAATGCCGGTAGATAAGACGAGTCTATTGCAAATGTCCAGACTTATGGCGCATTTTCCACAGGCCGATGTTCAGACGTTACTTCAAATGCAAAAAGCCGGAATTGAGATAAGTGATAGCAATATTCAACAATTTGAAAATTATAAAAATAATCAACAGACATTTTTGCCGGAAATGAAAGAAATTATTAATGGAATTCCGGATATGGCAGAACAGATTTATGGAGAACAACAGGGAAGTGTCAGCCAGCAGGGACAGATAACAGGAAATACACAACCACTGTTGCACTTTCAACAACAAATTGTAGGAATATTAGTTGGAGGTCAGACGGGAGCAGACGGAAGTGCACAGAATGCGGTACAGGCAGCACAAATGATAGGTGCAACAAATGAGATGGCACAGGAAGAGGCGGCTGCCAACTTAACAGTAGATCAGGTAGATGCAACAGAAGGTGTGATTATTCATCAGGATTTGACACAAGAAGAAAGTAGTGTTGGAAATCAGTTGCAATCAGGTATCGAAAATAAACAACCCCAGGAACAAGGAACAGAAGCCAAGAAAGTGATTTCCGAGAATGTGGTACAGGAAAATGTAACCAGTGAAGTAAGTGGAAAACAGAATGCTGTTAGTGTGATATTGTCCCCAAATCAGCAGGCAAATCTTACTTCATTATTACAGGAATTTTCCGGAGCAGTTGCCAATAAAATATTATTTCAGAATGGGCAGTTGAATACAGAGTTGACAGCTGGAGAATTATTACAACAGATGGTAGCATCTGTAGAAAACAGTGAAAATTATTCCACAGCAGCCATGCAGAAATTGTTTTTCTCGGATGAATATAAAACGGTGTTAAAACAGGCAATGGAAGAACAATGGCTTACCACACCGGAGGATTTGAAAGAAGAAGGAACGGTAAAAGAATTATACCAACGTTTGGGACATCAAATGGAACAGCTTCAACAGGTACTAAATCACACAGGCACCGAGCAGGGAGCAGCATTGTCAAAATCAGCCCAAAGCGTGCAGAGCAATCTGGAATTTATGAATCAGTTGAACCACATGTATACCTATGTGCAGATTCCACTGAAATTACGTCATCAAAAAGCACACAGCGATTTATATGTGTATACCAATAAGAAAAGTCTGCAAGATAAAGAGGGAGAACTGACGGCATTATTACACTTGGATATGGATCATTTAGGTTCTACCGATATTTATATTAAAATGTTGGGAACCAAGGTAGAAACTACTTTTTATTTGGAGGATAATAACTCGTATGATATCATTGTAAATCACATGGATGAATTGCAGGAACGTTTAGAGGAAAAGGGATATCAGTGTAAAATAGAAGTGGAAAATCGAGGGAAACAGCAAGAGTTTGTGGAAGATTTTCTGGAAAAAGAAAAGCCGGTTGGAAGGTTTCAACGGTATTCTTTTGATGTGAAAGCATAAAAGAAGGGAGGAGACAACAGTGGCAGAGATTCGTTATAAAAATACAAACGAACCGGTAATTACGGAAAGCAAACAAGGTGAAAAACCAAAGACAGCTGTTGCTGTTGCTTACGAACCGGGAGAACGTGCACCTAAAATTATTGCAGCAGGAAAGGGAATGGTTGCGGAAAAGATTATTGAAAAAGCAAAAGAAGCAGAAATTCCTTTTTACCGTGATGATAAATTAGCAGATACATTATCCAAGTTAGAAATCGGAGACAATATTCCACCGGAACTTTACGAAGTTGTGGCAGAAATATTAGTCTTTGTAGATGATATGGATAAGTTAAAAGAAAAGGTAAAGGATTAGAGAGAAAGGGAAGTATATGGCAGAAAGAGGGAAGCGGGCAGAAGGCTATCGTCAGGAACAGCGGGCAGCAGAGTATTTGCAGGAAAAGGGGTATCAAATATTAGAACGAAACTTTTATAGCAGATATGGAGAAATTGATATCATTGCAAGAGATAGGCAATATCTGGTATTTGTAGAAGTGAAATATCGAAAAAGCGACAGAGGTGGTCATCCCTTAGAAGCAGTAGACCGTACAAAGCAAAGAAGAATTTGCAAAACGGCAAGCTGGTTTTTACAGCGATATGGTCATTTACAAGAAACACCCTGCCGTTTTGATGTGGTAGGAATTACTGATGAAGAGGTGATTCACATTGAAAATGCATTTTGCTACATCAATTAAAAAGAAAGGAACGACAATATAAATGGTTTTTAAGAAAGCAACACCACAGGTAGTACTAGAAGTAAAAGAGCAAGAGGGATTTCCTATGTTAGTATATCCATTGCTGGAACAGACCGGAATCGTAAAGCATTGTTTTACTACCAGAAAAGGCGGTGTTAGTGAAGGAATATTTGAAAGTCTTAATTTAAGCTTTACCAGAGGAGATAAGCGAGAAGCAGTAGAAGAGAATTTTCACAGAGTAGCAAAAGCACTTGGAACAGAATATGAAAATTTTGTTTTTACAGATCAGACCCATACAACCAATGTAAGAAGAGTTGGGAAAGAGGATGCCGGAAGGGGTTTGATAAAAGAGCGCGGTTACACAGACGTAGATGGACTGATTACCAATGAGCCGGGAATTGTATTATCTACTTTTTATGCAGACTGCGTTCCGTTATATTTTGTAGATCCGGTTCATCATGCAATTGGGCTGTCACATTCCGGTTGGCGTGGCACCGTAGGAAGAATGGGAAAAGTAACATTGGAGGCAATGAAAAGAGAATTCGGAACAGAACCGGAAGAGGTAATCTGTGCCATAGGACCATCCATATGCCAGTCTTGTTATGAAATCAGTGAAGATGTGGCAGTGGAGTTCCAAAAAGAATTTGTCGGTCATGAAAAAGAAATTTTAATCGATAAAGGAAATGGAAAGTATCAACTTGACTTGTGGCATACAAACGAGTTAATCTTATTAGAGGCTGGGGTGGAACCGGAACATTTAGCAGTTACGAATATATGTACCTGTTGCAACGAGAAACTATTGTTTTCTCATCGGGCAAGTCATGGAAAGCGAGGAAATCTAGGGGCATTTTTAGCATTAATATAAAAGGAGACAGAAGAAATGGAAAAATATATGGATTATGTATTAGAACAGACAAAAAAAGTATTATCAATTGATAGTCCTACTGGTTATACCAAGGATGCAGCAGATTATGTGATGAGTGCTTATGAAGCGTTAGGATATCATCCCGTTAAAACAGTAAAAGGTGGCGTATTAGTAGAAATTGGTGGAGAAGATGAAAAAGATGCTATTTTATTAGAAGCACATATGGATACATTAGGAGCCATGGTGCGTGAGATTAAGGGAAATGGTAGATTGAAATTGTCTCCCTTAGGAGGTATGAATCCAAATAATGCAGAGGCAGAGAATTGTCGCATTATTACCAGATTTGACGGAAAGTACGAAGGAACATTCCAGTTAGAAAATGCTTCAATCCATGTAAATGGTGAGTACAATGATACCAAACGAAGCTATGATAATATGGAGGTTGTGTTAGATGAAAATGTGACTTCCGAAGAAGAAACAAGAAAGCTTGGAATCATGGAAGGAGATATTGTAGCATTTGATCCCAGAACTACAATTACAGAAAAGGGATATATTAAGAGTCGCTTCTTAGATGACAAATTAAGTGTTGGAATCTTATTGGGATTTGCAAAATTTTTAAAAGAAGAAAATATTACCACAAAGCGAAAAATTTATCATCACATTACCGTATATGAAGAAGTGGGACACGGAGCATGTGGAACAGTACCGGAAGGTGTAACAGAGATTTTGTCTGTGGATATGGGATGCATAGGAGATACTTTACAGTGTAACGAACATCAGGTGTCGATTTGTGCCAAGGACAGTGTTGGACCTTATAACTACGAAGTGGTAACAAATCTCATTAAGGCAGCAAAGGAGCATAACATTGATTTTGCAGTCGATGTTTATCCACACTACGGCTCAGATGCGGATGCGGCTTTGGAAGCAGGCTATGACTGCCGTCATGGACTGATTGGAGCTGGTGTGTATGCGTCACATGGATATGAGAGAAGTCATGTAGATGGAGCAAGAAATACCTTAGAACTATTAAAAGCATATTTGGTATAAATTAGAAATAGTATTGACAAAAGAAGAAAAAGTGTTATTCTAAAAGAAGTTAGATACAACTAACTAATAAAAGAATAGCACTTTTTTTATAGTTAATAGATCATAGAGGAGGTAGTGAAATGAAATTGGTGTTACTTCGACACGGGGAAAGCGAGTGGAACCTGGAAAACCGTTTTACCGGATGGACAGATGTAGAATTATCTGATACAGGAAGAAAAGAGGCTGCGGAAGCCGGAAAAGTATTAAAGAAAGAAGGATTTGATTTTGACCTATGCTATACTTCCTATCTTAAGAGAGCAATTCATACATTGAACCTAGCGTTAGATAGTATGGATCGTGCATGGTTGCCGGTGATAAAAGACTTCCGGTTAAATGAGAGACATTATGGGGCATTACAGGGACTTAACAAATCAGAAACAGCAGAAAAATATGGCGAGGAACAGGTAAAAATCTGGCGACGTTCCTATGATGTGCGTCCACCAATGTTGAAACCGGAAGATGAGAGAAATCCGGCTCTTTTAGAACAGTATCGCGGAGTAGACAAGGCACAGCTTCCATTAGCAGAGAGCTTGGAAGATACCATTGCAAGAACCATTCCTTACTTTGAAAAAGAAATCAAACCTCAGATGCAGGCAGGAAAGCGAGTATTAATTGCAGCACATGGAAACTCTTTACGCGCATTGGTGATGTATTTTGAAAAACTGACGAAAGAAGAGATTATGCAGGTAAATCTACCAACAGGTGTTCCGTTGGTGTATGAATTTGATGAAAATTTCAATGTAATTTCAAAGAAATATTTAGGAGATGAGAAACTCATTGCCGAGAAGATGAATAAAGTAGCTGCACAGGGAAAGGCAAAATAATTTTTTTAGAACACTGTTGAGAATGATTATCAATATCATAGCTTAAATTGGCTTGTATAAAGAGAAATGCGGAGTTATAATAAAAGCGGTTTAAATCCGAGTAAAATAGTCGGGTTTTACCGCTTTTATTATTTATGCAAAAGCAGAATGGAGAGAAAAGAAATGACAAAACCAATCTTACAAATACAAGGACTTACCGCCAGTGTGGAAGAAAAAGAGATTTTACATCAGGTAGAATTACAAATAAAAAAGGGAGAAACTCATGTACTGATGGGACCAAATGGAGCAGGTAAATCAACATTAGGTTATGTACTGATGGGAAATCCAAGATATCAGATAACAGATGGAAATATTTATTTTAAGGGTAGCGATATTACCCAAGAGCCGGCAGACAAAAGAGCCAAGAAAGGAATTTTCCTGTCCTTTCAGGAACCATTAGAAGTACCGGGATTACCATTAAGCTCTTTCTTGCGAAATGCAGTAGAAAAACGCAGAGGGAATCGAATTAAAATGTGGGATTTTTCTAAGGAAATGAAAGAAGCTATGAAGGTATTACAGATGGATACTTCATATGGAGAACGAAGCTTAAATGTGGGATTTTCAGGTGGAGAAAAGAAGAAGGCAGAAATCTTGCAGATGATGTTATTGCAGCCGGATTTGGCGATTTTGGATGAAACGGATTCCGGATTGGATGTAGATGCGGTTCGCTTAGTATCAAAGGGAATAGAAGAATATCAAAAGAAAGGGGACAAAGCATTACTTATTATTACCCATAGTACCAGAATTTTGGACAATCTTCATGTAGACTACACACACATTATGGTAGATGGAAAAATTGTAGCAACAGGAGATGGTTCTTTAGTAGAGGAAATAAACAAAAATGGATATGAAGCATTTTTGAAAGAGGAATAAATATGAAAGAAAAAACATATGTAGACGATATTGACAGAACAATTTATGATATAAAAAACGATGATAAGGATGCTTATCATATTGAGGCAGGATTAACGCCACAGATTATAGAAAAAATTTCAGATGAAAAACAGGAACCAATATGGATGCGGGAATTCCGTTTGAAATCTTTGAAAATATACAATGAAATGGCAGTTCCGGATTGGGGACCTTCCATTGAAGGACTGGACATGGATCATATAGCAACTTATGTGCGACCAAACACAAAGATGCATGGAAAGTGGTCGGATGTTCCAGAAGAGATAAAAGATACCTTTGAGCGTTTAGAAATTCCGGAAGCAGAACGGAAGTCTTTAGCAGGTGTGGGCGCACAGTATGATTCCGAAATGGTATATCATCATGTTAAGGCAGAAGTAGAGGCACAAGGAGTTATATATAGTGACATCGACAGTGCTTTAAAAGGGGAATACGGGGAAATGATACGAAAGCATTTTATGAAATTGGTAAAGCCAAACGACCATAAATTTGCGGCACTTCACGGAGCAGTCTGGTCAGGCGGTTCTTTTGTGTATGTACCAAAAGGAGTATCCGTAGAGATTCCGCTTCAGTCTTATTTTCGATTAAATGCGCCGGGAGCCGGACAGTTTGAACATACAATGATTATTGTGGATGAAGGAGCTTATCTGCACTTTATAGAAGGATGTTCTGCACCAAGATACAGTGTGGCAAATCTCCACGCAGGATGTGTGGAACTATTTGTTCATAAGAATGCAAAGTTACGCTATTCTACCATTGAAAACTGGTCTAAAAATATGTACAACTTGAATACAAAACGAGCATTGGTAGAAGAGGGATGAACCATAGAATGGGTATCAGGTTCCTTTGGTTCCCATGTTTCGTACCTTTATCCTATGAGCATTCTAAATGGAAAGAATGCAAAGATGGAATTTACCGGAATTACCTTTGCGGGAAAAGGACAGAATTTGGATACCGGTGCAAAAGTAGTGCATAAGGGAGAAAATACTTCTTCCTATATTAATACAAAGTCTATTTCTAAGGATGGCGGTATCAGTACGTTCCGAAGTTCGGTAGTAATTGGCAAAGAGGCAAAAAACAGTAAATCGGCAGTATCTTGCGAGTCTCTAATGCTGGATGCAATTTCGCGATCAGATACGATTCCGGCAATGGATATTCGTACCAATGATGCAGATGTAGGACATGAAGCACAGATAGGAAGAATTAGCGACGAAGCAATTTTTTATCTTATGTCCCGAGGAATTAGTGAAGAAGAAGCCAAATCCATGATTGTTAGCGGATTTGCGGACAATGTATCCAAAGAGTTGCCATTAGAGTATGCATTAGAGATGAATAACTTAATTCAGTTAGAGATGCAAGGCAGCATCGGTTAAGGAGTTTAGTAGGAAGAAGGAGAACACATGGAAAAAAATATATTAATAAACAGACTTCCGGCAAAGACTTGGAATTGGCTTAAAATGAATGAAACCAAAATTTCCATGGAAACAGCCGAAAAAGCCTGCGATGTGATAGAAAAAGTGCCAAATGCAGAGGGCGTGCGTTTAGAAAAACAAGCTCCCATGCAAGAAATAGAAACGGGAATGGGAAAAGAAGAGGCAGAATTGTTGCCGGAAGGAGAGACAGCAAGAAAAATCAATACGCTTTTTATTCCTGAAAACAGTATTCAGAAAGAACCTATTGTACTTGAGTATGAGTATGTTCAAGAAGGCAGATATTTTGACCAGTTACAGATTCAAGCAGAAGAAAACAGTGAGGTAACAGTAATCTTACTGTATCGTTCCAAAGATGGGATGAAAATTTCTGTATCAAATCAAACAAAAGTTTATGCAAAGGAAAATGCAAAGGTTCATCTTTACACGATACAGTTGCTAAGTAAAAATACAGAGTGTTTGTGCGACTTTGGGGGAAAATGTGAGAAAGACGCACAGATTATGAATCTTCAGCTTCAACTGGGAGCAGGTAAACTTTATACAGGGGCTTCCACAGAACTTTCAGGGGAACGCAGCAATTATCAGATGGATATTGGATATTTGGCAGAAGGAACAGAGCGTGTCGATATGAATTATGTAGTACGTCATATCGGAAAGAAAACAGAAAGTCAGATTACAGCAACCGGAATCTTGAAAGATAAAGCGTTTAAGCTGTTTCGAGGAACCCTTGATTTTATTACCGGGTGTAGCGGAGCAAAAGGAGCAGAAAGTGAAGATGTATTGCTACTAAGCGAAGATGTGGTAAATCAGACGATTCCTCTGATTTTGTGCGGAGAGGAAGATGTAGAAGGAAGTCATGGAGCTACCATCGGAAAATTAGACGAGCAGATTTTATTTTATCTGGGTTCTCGTGGATTTGAGCGAAAAGAAGCAGAGCAACTGGTAGCAAAGGCAAAAATGGATGCATTATGCAGTATGGTACCTTCACAGGAAATGCAAGAAAAAATACAGAGTTATTTGGAGGAAAGAATTCATGAAGGATTATAAGAAGGATTTTCCTTTACTACAAGATCACAGTCTGGTCTATTTAGACAGTGCGGCAACAGCACAGCGTCCGTATTCTGTATTAGAAGCAGAACAGGAATTTTATAAAAAAAGCAACTCCAATCCATTGCGAGGATTGTATCGCATCGGAATGGCGGCAACGGATGCTTATGAAGGTGCAAGAGAGCGGGTAAGAGCTTTTTTAAATGCTTCTTCTACAGAAGAAATTATATTTACCAGAAATACCACAGAAAGTATTAACCTGGTGGCATATAGTTATGGACTCACCCGGCTAAAACAAGGGGATGAGATTTTAGTTACCATAGCAGAGCATCATAGCAATTTGCTGCCATGGCAGATGGTAGCTGCACAGACGGGAGCAAAACTGGTATTTTTGGAATGTGAAAAGGATGGCAGTTTCCTTGAAAAAAATATAGAAGCGGCAGTGAGTGAAAAAACAAAATTAGCGGCAATCGGTCATATTTCCAATGTGTTAGGAAGTGTTGCTCCGGTGGAAAAGATTATAAAGCTGGTACATCAAAAGGGTGGCGTAGTGTTAGTAGATGCCGCTCAGAGTGCACCACACATTACTGTTGATGTAGAAAAATTAGATGCAGATTTTTTAGCCTTTTCCGGACATAAACTAATGGCACCTATGGGAATTGGCGTACTTTATGGGAAAAAAGCACTTCTTCAGAAAATGCCACCATTCTTGCGAGGTGGTGAAATGATAGATAAAGTAACCAGAGAGGGTGCAATTTATACCCAGTTGCCACATAAGTTCGAGGCAGGAACTGTAAATGCAGCCGGAGCTGTAGGATTAGCAGCGGCAATTGACTATATGGAACAAGTGGGAATTGAAAATATTCAAAAAAGAGAACAGGAATTAACAAAATTAGCATTTGAGCAGATGCAACAAATCCCATATCTAAAAATATTAGGAAGCACAAAGCCGGAAGAACATCATGGAATTTTAAGTTTTACCATAGAAGGTGTACATCCCCACGATATAGCTTCTATATTAGATGAATCTAATATCGCAGTGCGGGCAGGACATCACTGTGCCCAGCCACTTCTGGAATATTTAGGTGATAAAGTTACAACTCGGGCAAGTATAGCCTTTTACAATGATGAAGAGGATATTGAGCATTTTATTGCCTGCCTAAAAGAAATAAGAAGGAGAATGGGCTATGGAGACTAGAAATTTTTACAATACAATTCTTACAGAACACAATTTACATCCGGAACACAAACATGTGTTAAAAGATGCCAATCTGATGTTGGAAGGAGTAAATCCAAGTTGTGGCGATGATATTGTGTTGCAGCTTAAGGTAGAAGATGGATGCATTACCGATGGTGCTTTTGAAGGAAGTGGCTGTGCCATTTCCCAGGCATCCGTAGACATTATGTTAGATTTAATTATCGGGAGAAAAAAGGAAGAAGCACTTCACCTTGCAGAAATTTTTCTTAAAATGATTCAAGGAAAAGCCACGGAAGAGGAGATGGAAGAATTAGAAGAAGCTTCTGCACTTTCTGATATTTCCCATATGCCAGCCAGAGTAAAATGTGCGGTGCTTGGATGGCATACCTTAGAAGATATGTTTAACGATAACTAGAAAAAGCGATAAGAAACTGGCGTAAATAAAGAACAGGAGAAGCCTTTGTCTTTCAAAAAAAGGCTTCTCCTGTTTTAAACTATAATTTCAAAAAAGAAATTAGTCATCTGATTCCTGATCATCACTGGTGGAATATACCTGACGTTTTCTTGCCATTTCATCACTTTCTAAGTACTCATCATAAGTTGTAATCTTATCAATCAGACTTCCGTTTGGTAAGAACTCGATAATACGATTTGCGGTAGTCTGTACAACCTGGTGGTCACGAGAAGCAAATAAAATAACTCCCGGGAATTTAATCAATCCATTATTTAAGGCAGTGATAGATTCCATATCTAAGTGGTCAGTAGGCTCATCCAAGATTAAAACATTAGAGCCTTCGATCATCATACGGGAAAGAAGTACACGCACTTTTTCTCCACCGGATAATACTTTCATTTTTTTCACGCCGTCTTCTCCGGCAAATAACATTCTTCCTAAGAAACCACGCACATAGGTAGCATCTTTTACTTCTGAAAACTGTGTCAACCAATCAGCAATTTGCAGGTCGTTGTCAAAGATTTCAGTGTTGTCCTTCGGAAAATAAGACTGGGAGGTGGTAACACCCCATTTATAAGTACCTTCATCCGGTTCCATTTCTCCGGCAAGAATTTTAAACAATGTAGTTTTTGCCAATTCATTTCCACCCACAAATGCAATCTTATCATCATGTCCTACGATGAAAGAAATATTGTCTAAAACTTTTACACCGTCAATGGTCTTGCTTAAGTTTTCAACAGCTAAAACTTCATTTCCGATTTCACGGTTTGGACGGAAATCAATATAAGGATACTTTCGGCTGGAAGGTTTGATTTCGTCTAACTGAATCTTTTCCAAAGCCTTCTTTCTGGAAGTCGCCTGTTTGGATTTAGAAGCATTTGCAGAGAAACGAGAAATAAAATCCTGTAATTCCTTGATTTTTTCTTCTTTTTTCTTATTTGCTTCTTTCATCTGCTTAATTAACAACTGGCTGGATTCATACCAGAAGTCATAGTTTCCGGCATAAAGCTGAATCTTAGCGTAGTCAATATCAGCAGTATGGGTACATACCTTATTTAAGAAGTAACGGTCATGGGATACCACGATAACCGTATTTTCAAAATTGATAAGGAATTCTTCTAACCATGCAATGGCATCTAAGTCCAAGTGGTTGGTAGGCTCGTCCAGAAGAAGAATATCCGGGTTACCGAATAAAGCTTGCGCTAACAAAACTTTGACCTTTTGAGCACCGTTTAAGTCTTTCATTAAAGAATAGTGGAATTCGGTATCAATTCCCAATCCGTTTAATAACTGGGCAGCATCTGATTCTGCATTCCATCCATCCATTTCAGCAAACTCAGCTTCCAGTTCGCTGGCGCGAATACCGTCTTCGTCAGAAAAGTCTTCTTTCATATAAATAGCATCTTTTTCTTTCATAATATCGTAAAGACGCTGATTTCCCATAATAACAGTGTCTAAAACAGGAAATTCATCATATTTAAAGTGATCCTGTTGTAAGAAAGAAAGACGCTGACCCGGGGTAATAGTGATATCACCACTGGTAGGTTCTAACTGTCCGCTTAAGATTTTTAAGAAGGTGGACTTTCCGGCACCGTTTGCACCGATAAGACCATAACAGTTTCCTTCTGTAAACTTAATATTTACATCTTCAAATAAAGCCTTTTTTCCGATTCTTAATGTTACGTTGTTTGCACTAATCATTGTAATACACCTTTCTACTTATTTCATATATGCAAAATTACTCAGTCTTTTCTATTTTACCGTATATATCCTATTTTGCAAGAACTTTGGGAAAAAAATTAAACTTTTTTCAAAACAATATTGTGCAAAATAATTGAAAATAATTGAAAAACATGGAGAAATTTGTTATAATATTACAAATAAAGGTGTTTATTAAGAAAATGGGTGAAGTGTATGGAATATGAAAAAGTAATACAGCAGATACCGGGTGGTAGTGCTGTGATACAGGGTGGAAAGAATTGGAAAATTATTAGTGGAAATGAAGAATTTTTTGTACCAAGTGGGTATACACTTAGTGAGATTAATCACATGTCACATGATTTTTTTGATATTGTGCATAAGGCAGATTTGCGAAGATTGCAGAGAGTAACGGAAGAAGCTCTGCATAGCGGGAAAACACAGGAATGTGAATTTCGAATCCATGATAAAGAAGGAAAAATACATTGGCTGGGGATAAAAATGCGCTTTTTCGGATATCAGGAAGAAATTCCATATTACCTGGTATCAGGATGGGATATTCATGGAAGAAAACAGGCAGAAGCAGAAATTACCATACAAAAGTCAAAATGGGATGAAATGGAAAAGCGACTGAAACTGGATGGATTAACCGGAGTCCTGAATAAAGAAACTACCAAAGAAAGCATAGAGGAGTTTTTACAGAACGAACCAGAAGGGGAGCATGCATTCTTTTTAATTGATGTGGATAATTTTAAAAATGTTAATGACACATTCGGACATTTATTTGGGGATAGTGTACTTGTTAATATCGCAGAAAAGATAATAGGTCTGTTTCGTAACAGTGATGTTGTGGGAAGAATCGGGGGAGATGAATTTGTTGTTTTTATGAAACATGCCGGGGAAAATCAGGCGAGAATAAAAGCACAGAATGTTTGTGATATGGTAAGACAAGAATACAATGGGGTAGAAGAACAGGTAAGAATCACATGTAGCGTAGGAATTTCCTTATACCAGAATGAAAAGGGAGATTATGCTACGTTATTTTCAGCAGCTGATGGGGCAATGTATCAGGCGAAGAAAGAAGGAAAGAATCAGTATTGGGTGGCGCGAACTTTAGAGACGAATGGTGAAGAAAAGAAAGAAAAACAGATAGAGAGTCGAACCAGTCAATATAGAGCAGGGCGAAGTCAGGATTCTGATTTTTTAACCAATGCCTTTTTATTGTTATCCCATGCAAAAGATGTAAACAATTCCTTGAATCTATTAATAGAAAGAATTGGAAGAAAATATGACCTGGGTGCGGTTGCAGTGTTAGAGTGCGATGAAGGAAAAAAAGAATTTAAGCGTACGAATGCATGGAACCGTGAGCAGGGAATTTTACCGAAACAGTGGATATCGGAAGAAAGACCAAAATGGAAAAAAATACGAGAAAAGATGGACGGAAAAGAATTGGTCTGCATCCATGATTGCTTGGAAGGGGGAGAATTAAATAAAGAAGAAAAAGAGATATTTAAAGAAAATAGAATTCATGCAATGCTGAGTGGTTCCTTTTCCTATTTTAATCAGGGAAGAGGATATGTAATGTTCTGTGATATGGAAAAAAGCAGAACATGGAGCGAGGTAGAGCAGAATATGTTTCGAGAACTGGTATATTTACTTTCCGTATTTGTAGCAGTTCGCCGCCAACAGGAAGAAGAACGGCAAACCATAAGAAAATTAAAAAAGCGGGATGCATTGACGGGGCTCTATAACGAAGAAGCTTTTAAGGAAAATGTGCAAAATAAGATAAAAGAATGGGATAAAAATTTGCAATATGCAGTGGTTTATACGGATATTAATGACTTTTCTTATCTGAATGATAATTATGGACAAGAGATAGGAAATGAAGTGCTAAAGGAATTTGCAACAATACTTATGGAAGATAAAAATACCATTGCATGCCGTTTATATTCTGATTTATTTATTCGATTTATGTGGGGAAAAAGTAAAGAGGATATATTGCAGCAAGTAGTAAAAAAGAATACTGATTATATCGGGCAACAAAAACGCAAGTATGCACTAGAAAATATAAAACTTTCTACCGGAATTTATTATATGGAAAGTCCAACAGAAAAGTTAGAAATTGCAATAGAGAATGCAAATTTAACCAGAAAGAGCATAAAAGGGAATGACAGTATTTTTTGCAGAGTGTATGAGAAAAAGCTGCGTCTGCAAAGAGAAAATGAAAAAAAGATTATAGAAGAATTCCCGAAAGCATTAGAGCGTGGGCAATTTAAAGTTTATATACAGCCACAAGTACAACTGGGTGAAAAACGCAGATTTATAGGAGGTGAGGCCCTGATACGCTGGGAACGGAGAAAAGGGAAAATTGCATGTCTGGAAGAATTTATACCAGCGTTGGAAAAATCAGGAGATATTATTGCGTTAGATTTTTTTGTGTACCAGCAAGTGTTAAAGGAAATGCGCCAGTGGAAAGAGTTGGGAATTGCCATTCCGGTAATTTCTGTGAATTTTTCACGAAAACATTTTGATACCGGAGGGATTTACTTCAAAATAGTTACGGAAGCAGAAAAATATGGAATCCCCCCAGCATGTATTGAAATTGAAATTACGGAAAGTCTATTTAGTGTAGGTGATGAGTTAGTAAAGCAAGAAATACAAAAATTGCGAAAAGCTGGTTTTAAAGTAGCAATGGATGATTTCGGGACAGGTTATTCATCCCTTAGCATGTTAATGGATGTTCCGGTGGATGTGGTGAAAATTGACAAGAGCTTTTTAAAGAAAACAAATAATAAAAAAGGGCGCATATTTATGGAAGAAATGGGGCGATTAATACATAGCGTAGGAGAAAAAACAATCGTTGAGGGGATAGAGACGGAAGAACAGTGTAACTTCCTGACAAAATGCGGTTTTGAGTACGGTCAGGGCTTCCTTTTTGAACAGCCGATTCCTATGCGGGTGTTTTCAGAAAAATACATAAAATAAGGGGAAAAACTATTGATTTTTTGTGACAATGTGAGTATAGTTTAGTTAAGAATGTGAAAAAATTTATCAACATTCAAATTGATTCACTTAAAATACTGAATCACAAAACCTGTATATTTACCTTTATAAAAGTAAATATGCACAATTTAGGTAGGAGGAAAATGTAATGAAGAGATCTATGAAAACCATGGATGGTAACCACGCAGCAGCACATGCTTCTTATGCATATACTGATGTTGCAGCCATCTACCCAATCACACCATCTTCTGTTATGGCAGAAGCTACAGACGAATGGGCAACACAGGGAAGAAAGAACATCTTCGGACAGACAGTTCAGGTAACTGAAATGCAGTCTGAAGCAGGTGCAGCAGGTACTGTACACGGTTCTTTGGCAGCAGGAGCTTTAACTACAACCTATACTGCATCCCAGGGATTATTATTGATGATTCCAAACCTTTACAAAATTGCAGGTGAAGGACTTCCGGGAGTATTCAATGTATCCGCACGTTGCGTAGCCAGCCATGCGTTAAATATTTTCGGTGATCACTCTGATGTTTACGCCTGTCGTCAGACTGGTGTTGCAATGCTCTGTGAATCTTCCGTACAGGAAGTTATGGACTTAACACCTGTAGCACATTGTGCAGCACTGGAAGGAAAACTTCCTTTTATCAACTTCTTCGATGGATTCAGAACCTCTCACGAGATTCAGAAAATCGAAACATGGGATTATGAAGATTTGAAAGACCTGGTTGATATGAATGCAATCGATGAATTCCGTAAGAATGCATTGAATCCAAATCACCCACGTCAGGATGGTTCTGCACAGAACCCGGATATCTTCTTCCAGACAAGAGAATCTTGTAATACTACTTACGATGCAATGCCAGCAATCGTACAGAAGTATATGGATAAAGTAAATGCCAAATTAGGAACAGATTATAAATTGTTCAACTACTATGGTGCAGCAGATGCTGAAAAAGTTATCATCGCTATGGGTTCCGTATGTGACACTATCGATGAAACAATTGATTATTTGATGGCTAAGGGAGAAAAAGTCGGAGTTGTTAAGGTTCGTTTATACAGACCATTCGACAAAGCAGCTTTAGTAGCAGCTATTCCTGAAACTGTTAAGTTAATCGCTGTATTAGACAGAACAAAAGAACCTGGATCTCTTGGAGAGCCATTATACTTAGACGTAGTTGCAGCATTAAAGGGAACTAAGTTTGAAAGCGTTCAGATTACAAGCGGACGTTACGGATTAGGATCTAAGGATACAACTCCTGGACAGATTATTGCTGTATACAACAATACAGAAAAAGAAAGATTTACAATTGGTATCTATGATGATGTTACAAACTTATCTCTTGAAGTAAAAGAAGACCCTGTAACAACACCAGAAGGAACTATCAACTGTAAGTTCTGGGGACTTGGTGCTGACGGTACTGTTGGTGCAAACAAGAACTCCATCAAGATTATCGGAGATAACACAGATATGTACGCTCAGGCATACTTTGATTATGACTCCAAGAAATCCGGTGGTGTAACAATGTCCCACTTACGTTTCGGTAAGAAACCAATTAAGTCTACCTACTTAATTAAGCAGGCAAACTTTGTTGCCTGTCATAACCCAGCTTACATCCGTAAGTACAATATGGTTCAGGAATTAGTACCGGGCGGAACTTTCCTTTTGAACTGTTCTTGGTCTCCAGAAGAATTAGAGGAGCATTTACCAGGACAGGTTAAGAGATACATTGCTGAAAACGATATTAAGTTCTATACCATCGACGGTATCAAGATTGGTAAAGAAATCGGACTTGGTGGACGTATCAATACTGTACTTCAGTCTGCCTTCTTCAAATTGGCAGCTATTATTCCGGAAGAAAGAGCTATCGAGCTGATGAAAGCAGCAGCTAAGGCTACTTATGGAAGAAAAGGTGATAAGATCGTACAGATGAACTACGATGCTATCGATGCCGGAGCAACCGGAGTTGTTAAGATTGATGTACCTGCAAGCTGGAAAGATGCTAAGGATGAAAGCTTTGCAAAAGTTGCAACAGGAGATAGAAAAGATGTTGTTGATTTCGTTAACAATATCCAGATTCCTGTTAATGCTCAGGAAGGTAATAAGATTCCAGTATCTGTAGTAAAAGAATATGAACATGGACAGACTCCGTCCGGTTCTGCTGCATTTGAAAAACGTGGTATCGCAGTAGATGTTCCAGTATGGAATCCGGAAAATTGTATTCAGTGTAATATCTGTTCTTATGTATGTCCACATGCAGTTATCCGTCCAGTTGCATTGACAGAGGCAGAAGCTGCTAAGGCTCCAGAAGGAATGAAGACACTTGATATGACAGGAATGCCAGGATACAAGTTCAGCATGACAATTTCCGCACTTGACTGTACAGGATGTGGTTCTTGTGCTAACGTATGTCCAGGAAAGAAAGGCGAAAAAGCACTTTCTATGGCAAACTGCGAAGAAAACGTTGGAGAACAGAAATACTTCGATTTCGGTTTAACAGTAGAAAAGAAACCAGAAGTTGTTGAGAAGTTCAAAGAAACAACCGTAAAAGGATCTCAGTTCAAACAGCCATTACTTGAGTTCTCCGGAGCTTGTGGTGGATGTGGAGAAACACCTTACGCTAAGTTAATTACACAGTTGTTCGGTGATAGAATGTACATTGCAAATGCAACAGGATGTTCTTCTATTTGGGGTAACTCCTCACCTTCTACACCATATACTGTAAACGAAAAAGGACATGGCCCAGCATGGTCTAACTCCTTATTCGAAGATGCTGCTGAGTTTGGATACGGTATGTTATTAGCTCAGAAAGCATTAAGAGGAAAATTAAGAACAAAGGTAGAAGCATTAGTTGCTGATGGCAAGAACGCAGATGTTGTAGCTGCCGGAAAAGAATGGTTAGATACTTATACTGTAGGTGCTCTGAATGGAACAGCTACCGATAAGTTAGTAGCAGCATTAGAGTCTTGTGGATGTGATGCTTCCAAAGAAATCCTTGCAGAGAAAGATTTCCTTGCTAAGAAGTCCCAGTGGATCTTCGGTGGTGACGGATGGGCATACGACATCGGATTCGGTGGAGTTGACCATGTATTAGCAAGTGGACAGGATATCAACGTAATGGTATTCGATACAGAAGTTTACTCTAACACAGGTGGACAGTCTTCTAAGTCTACTCCTACAGGAGCAACCGCTCAGTTCGCAGCAGGCGGAAAAGAAATGAAGAAGAAAGACCTTGCTTCTATCGCAATGAGCTATGGTTATGTATACGTTGCACAGATCGCAATGGGTGCTGATTACAACCAGTGTGTTAAGGCAATCGCAGAAGCAGAAGCTTATCCAGGACCATCCCTGATTATTGCTTACGCTCCATGTATCAACCATGGTATTAAGATTGGTATGAGCAAAGCTCAGACAGAAGAGAAGAATGCAGTAGAAGCTGGTTACTGGCATACATTCCGCTTCAATCCAGAATTGAAGAAGGAAGGAAAAGCAGCATTCTCCTTAGACAGCAAGGCACCTACTGGAGATTACAAGGCATTCTTAAACGGAGAAGTTCGTTACAATGCACTTGCAAGATTCAATCCGGAAAGAGCAGAAAAACTGTTTGCAGAGTCTGAAGAATATGCAAAAGAACGTTATGAATACCTGAACAAGTTAATTACACTGTATGGTGAAAAATAATTTGAATTCATAAGGTTAATTTAAAGAGAGAGTATCCGTTTTGGGTACTCTCTTTTGGTGTTATACGACTTGAGTTTCCGCAAATTGCATTTGAAAGGTGAATAAATCTAACTAAAATGCCAATCTGCCATATTTTGAAAGGATTTATGTGGTAGTTCTTTGACTAGAGGCACTTTAACAAGCCCCGTCTAATA
>JAAYPT010000094.1 GCA_012519695.1 Clostridiales bacterium
ATATTAATTACCTCTTCTCCCATTTCTGCTGCTCTGACCGTCACCGGACTTGACGTAAACATAACGGCTGCACACAGCAACATTGCCATCTTTTGTTTCATGTTATTTGCTCCCTTCATAGTTTTCTATTTTTTTCCAAGTTATATAATAACTCTCTTCTTTATCATTTGCAATTATATTTTTACTCCATTTGCAATTGTTCCATAGCATGTAATATATGAATACGCATGGCATTCCTTGCCCCTTCCGCATTTCTTCCTTTTAAAAAGTCCATTAACATTCTGTGATCAATCAAGGTTGCCTGTACTGCTTCTTCATGGATTTTAGATAAACGTACCCCCTTGTTAATTCCTTCATAAATCACCGGCATTAACTGATTCATAAACTCATTATGAGTTGCTTTTGCAATGGACTTATGAAATGCCTGCTCTACCTCAGTTCGGTCTTTTCCCCGGCGAATCCGTTCTTCTATTTCCGTGCCCAAACTAAGGATTCTTTCTATCTCTTTATCCGTGGCGCGAAGAGACGCATAATATGCAGCTTCCGGTTCAAATATCAAACGCATCTCATACAAATCACGCGCCTTTACCTTGGCTGATGTGAGCGGAACCAATTTCTTGGGATTTTCTATCTGCAAATCTTCTCTTACAAATGTTCCTCTTCCCCGGCGAATTTCTAAAATTTCCCCTGTCACAAGAATACGAATAGCTTCTCGCAATGTAGTTCTGCTTATTTTCAATTCTTCTGATAATACATTTTCGTTTGGCAGCTTATCTCCCGGTGAAAAACGTTTTTCTACTGTAATCATGGATAATATACTATCTGCCGCACGATCTGATAGTCTCCCTTTTTGTTCCATATCTTCTCTTTCTCCTATACTTTCAGTTACTATGTACCCTTAACCTTCTGCTAAAAATCTATGAATCTCCTCTATGGTACCCTGATATTCAAGATTTAGCATCATACGTTCTAATTCTTTCAAAAACGCTTCTTCCCGCATCGGGTATGAATATTCTTTCAAATCCTCTAATGCCTTTTGCGCTTCTTCTAATTCAAATTCTTCCATTTTTTCTGCAATGTACTTCAAAGTTTCCCGCTCTATTTCTTCTTTTTGCGGTTTATTTTCCTGAGGCTTTTCTATTTTCTTTTTCACCTCTTGCAACGTTTCCCGAAGATTTTCTATCAGTTCTGCTAAATGTGACTCCACAAATTCACGATTTCCGGCTTTTCCTTCGTTTTCTATCTCTTCTGCAAGATTTCCCAACTGCTCTGCTCCTATATTCCTACTAGCGCTCTTTATTCCATGCACTTGTATCAGGAATCCATCAAAATCTTTTTTGTACATCTTTTCCAACTGTTCTGTCATGGCAGAAACCTGATAATAGTAACTCTTATAAATATCCTGTTCATTTTCTGTTTTTTGTGGCATTCCATACTGCTGTTTATCTTTAAGGTATATTTCTAACACTTGCTCCAGATTTGCGCGCTCTAAGGGCTTTATCAACACTTTTTCAAATCCTGCATTTTTCAATTGATGTATTGCCACTTCGTCACTTTGTGCCGTCAAGGCAATTGCCGGCACTTCACATCCCATTTCCCGTATTTTTTGCAATGTCTCAATTCCACTCATCTCAGGCATCATTTGGTCAATTAACAGAATATCATAGTTTTCCTCTTTAACTGCTTCTATTGCCTGACTTCCTGAGCTTACACCTTTTGTCTGTATATGATATAAGCCTAACATTCCCTTTGCCACAATCAAATTGGTTTCCATATCATCTACAATTAATGCTTTTGACTCAGGATAAATAAAACTTTGTACTCCTGTTTCTTCTGCTGCTCTTACCAATGGCAGGGATACTATAAAAGTACTTCCCTTTCCCAATTCAGTTTCCACTTGAATAGTCCCTTTCATCATTTCAACCAAACTTCTGGTAATGGAAAGACCTAAGCCTGTTCCTTTATAATTCGTTTCTGTATCTTCTCCTACCTGTATGTACTTTTCAAATATATGCTCTGCATCTTCCTTTTCCATACCTATTCCTGTATCACTGACTTGAAATATTATTCTTTCTTCCTTCTCTTTTTCCTCTACCGATACTTTTAGTATAACGCTTCCTTCCTTCGTATACTTCATTGCATTACTCAAAAGATTCATTAATACAGACTGTACTTTTCTACTATCACCTATTAAAAAACGTGGGACATTTTCGTCTTTTTCCACTTTGAATTCCACTTTTTCATTTTTCTTTTCCTGAAACATAAAGTAAAACGCTTCCAACATTTTTTCCAGAGAATATTTTGTTTCTTTTACTACCGCCTTTCCGGCTTCTATTTTTGAAAAGTCTAATATTTCATTAATTGTTTCTAACAAGCGTTCTCCTGCCTCTTGCATCATTCCTAACACACTCTTAAGTTCCGGGTCTTGTGTCTTTTGCTTATATACTTCGCTAATTCCAATAATGACATTCATAGGGGTACGAATTTCATGACTGACATTTGCCAAAAAAGCACTCTTTTGTTCATTCTCGGTTTCTGCCTGTCTTTTCATCTCTACCAACTGTTCCATATACTTTTTAGAATCTGTAATATCATATAGACAAACTGAATATCCTCTTTGATGTTTTTCCAAATATACTTCGGAACGCTTCCATGCATAACAACGGTTTTCACTTTCCAGTTGTCCCTCTATTGCACTTTCGAAAAACTCTTTGGTCTTTGGAATCATTGTTTGAATATTTTGTCCACGCTCTAATTGTTTCAATTCCGGCAATACTTTTCTTGCATAGAGATTCGAATTCAAATATCCATATCGTAAATCTACAATAATCAATCCAATATCCATAGTTTCCACTACCAGATTTCTTGCATGCTCTACCACCTGCAAAAAATGGTATCTGTTTACTACCAACAATATCAATATACTTTGTATTAACATGCCAACCGGTTCTATTTTATAATAATTATTATCTTTGATAAAATACAAGCCACTGGTAATGCAGGGAATAGATGTTGCAATTACCAATAGGCGATACTTCATCCATTCATTTCTTCCTGTTCTTTTTCTCCGTCTTATACACACAAAAAGACACACACAAAACAACAGAAAAATATTCAAAAAGATGCTCCACATATAAACATAGGCTCCAATTCCCGGCTCTACCTGCAAACAAGCTTTTCCATCTACCTCCTGAATAAATTTCTTTTTATAAAATAACGAATGCCAATCATTGGTAAATCGGATGATTAAAAGAATAGAAAAATAAACCGTCACCATATTCAACAGCCTTCTAGGCCATGGGCGGTTTATTAAGTATCCAACCAGTTTCCACATTCCAAGGAAAAAGCAGACTTCTGCCATCATATAAAGTATGTCAGATATTTCATGTATATAACTTCTTTCCATGGCTCCGGTAAGTGCTCCTACTAAATTGTAAGCAAATACAGATACCATGATTAAAAGCAATGTACCTCGTTCCGTACATTGCTTTTTAAAACATAATGTAACTATAATATCCAAGCAAACTACCACTGCTATTATTTGTAAAATCACAAGCATATCAGACATCTTCTTCTCCTAAAACACTTTTTATTCTCTCTTTTAAATACGATGGTTCGAATGGCTTTAATATATAATCTTCTGCCTGTATATTCCTACACTCCAATACAGTCTGTATATCATGCAACGCCGATACAAAAATAACCGGGATATGCTCTGGAAATCGTTCTCTTATTTCTTTTACTGTTTCTATTCCGTTTTTATCCGGCATTGCTACATCCATCAAAATCAAATCCGGCTTTTTCTTTTTCAAAAATTCCAACGCTTGTTGTCCTGATTTTACCATTGAAATCTTATATTTACCTGCCAGAATTCCTTTGATTTGCTGAAGGCTTGATACCATATCATCTACTGCAAGAATATGATATATCTTCTGATTGCGGCCTTTTTCATTTTCTTCAATTTCATCTGCAACCATAGCATGCGTTCCACTCTGTTTTACAATTGTAATATTTCTATTTTTAGCGGTATCACGCAAGTCTAACACTTGTCCATCCAATAACTTCACTTTCGGACGCACACGGTCATTTTTATTATTTTCCATTACTACCGCCTGCTGTCCATCGGATAGTTCTACCATCATTCCTTTTGGATAAATGGTAACATAGTTTGCAAATATCTCTACTATTTTTTGATCAAATAATGTTCCGCAACCACCCATCAGGTATTCAAATGATTCTGAATAAGAACAAGCTTCTTTATATGGGCGTTTGGAAGACAAAGCATCATACACATCTGCCACATGAATAATTTTGGCAAATGGATGTATCTTGTCGCCTGGCAAACCATTGGGATAACCACTTCCGTCCTCATTTTCGTGATGACACAATACTCCTGCCTTTACTCTTGCCGGAATATTCCATCTGTCATACAACATGTCATAGGACAACTGTGGATGTCTTCTAACCACTTCATTTTCCATGGCATTTAACTTTCCCGGTTTGTTCAAGATTCGTTGGTCAATTAGAATTTTTCCAAGATCATGGCACATAGCCGACAAACACAAATCCTTTAACTCTGCTGTGTCATATCCCACTCCCATACCAATTATGGTAGATAATACTGCAACATTTACTGAGTGACGATATATGTAATCATCATATGATTTTAAATCCATAATATCCAAAGAAAGTACTTTTGCCTGAGAAATCTGTTCTACAATCTTTCCAGATACATCCATTGTTGCATCCATATCCAAATCTCTCAAGGACATTGCTGCATTTGTACGCAATTCCATGGATATAATTTCTTCTACATGAATGTCCCTTGACCAATCATCGTCAATATATGCTCCGGGATATCCTCGTTCTTTTAATTTTCGAATTAATTCCTGTGATAACTCTTTTCCCTCTGATAAAAGTGTCCGCGCAGTGAAGTCATAAATGTCTCTTCCTAATATCATTCCAGGTTGTACATCATCCATGATGACATATCTCATAGCAACCTATCTTCCTTTCTTTTGCATAATCCTAGAGGAATATTCTAACATACTTTTTCAAATATCACTAGTGTTGTATGGAAAAAACCTCTAACTTGTTACTTTAGTACCTTGTTCAATTAAGAAAGATAAGAGACTACACAGATTTCTCTGCCTAGTCCCTCCTGTGAATAATTATGTTTTAATCGTTCTCTTTTAATAAGTGTTCCGACAAAGGATTTCATTAGTTGCCTCCACTATCTACGCTTAGTTAAAGTACACTAACTCATCTTCCGGTTTCTCTGCCTGCTGTACATCTAATGCATACAATACCGGTCCCTTACCCTTATATTCAATAGCAAATTCTGTATGCATTTCCGCTGTAATGGTAATCCATGACTTGTGTGGAATCTCAGATGCTTTATCGTATTTGCACTTAAATCCCACAAAGGTAATATCCTCTGCACAGCAAGTCATTGCAAAACGTCCCGGTACAAATACACCTTTTTTCAACTTCTCCGGACGATAAACCAATGCTAAGAAACGTACTTTTTTGCCTTCGTACTTTCTTGGATCATCTAATGCATCCATGTACCAGATACCATAATCCATATCGGTAATGTCTATAATATCCTGATTTAAGTCATATGGTAATTCTTCCATCTCACCATTGTCTACTGTTCCGTCTGCACGTTCATATGCAATCTGTGCCTTTCGGTTAATTACTTTAATTGCACGACGGAATTTTCCCTTCGGTGTATTGTCATCGCAACGATTGATAATTACCACATCTGCCTGAAAGATTTGTTCCATAATCATAGCTCGCATATTTGCAAGATACATGTCAAATGTTGTTGCATCTACGGTAGCCAATGCCTGTACAATCATCCAACCCTTCGGAAGATTCATTTCCATTAATGTTGCCATTTCCCAGGTTCCATTGTATTCAATGAACACCTGATCCGGCTTATACTGATTATCTAATTCTTTTAATTTTTCCTCAGTAAACTCCTCTTCCTCTTCAATCATGACAAGTTTTGTATTGGCTTTTGCAAGTTCTGCCTCATCATACTCCACTTCGCCATCTTCGCAGGCAATCAAAAGAGTTTTTGCCCCTTCTCCAAAATTTTCCTCAATTAATGTTTCTTTTATCAGGGATGTCTTTCCACTATCCATAAAACCTGAAAACAGATATACAGGTATTTCCATCTCTTCACAACCTCTCTTAGTTAATGCCGAATAACTCTTTCAGCTTATTTTCCTCTACATTGGTTCCAATTACACAAAGTCTTCCGGTGTAATCCGGTTCGCCGGTACGCAACTCATACTCACCATCAACCATGTCAAAGTAAATCCATGTGCCATCTTCCGATGGAACGATTCCCTTTGCTCTTAAAATCACGCCATAATCTTCTGTTTCACAGAAGGCTTTTAATGCGTTTTCAATAGTTTCTTTCTTAAATACATGTGGTGTCTCAGTACCCCAGCTTGTAAATACATCATCTGCATGATGGTGATGATGATGTTCGTGGTCGTGATCATGGTCATGGCATCCACAGGTACAATCTTCTCCATGGTCGTGGTCATGATCGTGATGATGCTCATGCTCGTGGTCGTGATCATGGTCGTGATGATGCTCGTGGTCGTGATGGTGTTCATGCTCGTGGTCGTGATCATGGTCATGGCATCCACAAGTACAATCTTCCCCATGGTCGTGGTCATGATCGTGATGATGCTCATGCTCGTGGTCATGATGATGTTCTTCCATCAGTTCTTCTTCTAAGGATTTCTTTTCTTCTATTACCTTATAAATTTGTTTTCCGTCAATTTCATTCCATGGAGTAGTAATGATTGCTGCTTCCGGATTCTTTTCCTGAACTGCCTTTACAACTACTTCTGTCTGTTCCGGCTTTGCATTCTGTGTACGGCTTAATACCACAACTGTTGCATATTCAATCTGGTTATTAAAGAACTCTCCAAATGCCTTCATTTGTTTGGTTGCTTTTAATGTATTTACTACGGTAATACGTCCGTTTAATTTTACATCCTGCTCTTCTTCTACATCTTTTACAGACTTCATAACGTCAGATAATTTACCTACTCCGGATGGCTCAATTAAAATACGATCCGGATGAAAACGTTCAATCACTTCACGAAGATTTTTTCCGAAATCTCCAACTAAAGAACAGCAAATACAACCGGAATTCATTTCTGTGATTTCGATACCGGAATCTTTTAAAAATCCTCCGTCAATTCCAACTTCTCCAAACTCATTTTCAATCAGTACGATTTTTTCTCCCTTGAAAACATCCTCTAACATCTTTTTAATAAAGGTTGTTTTTCCTGCACCTAAGAAACCTGAAATAATATCAATTTTTGTCATTTTACTTTCCTCCTTGTATTTTTCTAACCATGCCTTTGTCCACTAAAAAAACAGGACGGTATGATAATTTTGCTTTTCTAAGACCTTCTGAACCGGTATCTTCTTCCCGATTCACATAAAGGTAATCTTTTGCTACATGTGCAGCAAACTGTTGATTAATAATAGGATACGCTCCCTGAACATCTGAAAACGCTTTTTCTATATGCACCACAAATGTATCTGGATTCAATGGTTCGCCTATGGCAAATGCCACCACACGACCACCTGCTCGAATAAGACCACCGGAAAGTTTTAGTTCTTCCAGTAAGCGCAACGCATTTAGCGTGACACTCATCTCATCTCGCTTCTCTACGTCTTTTTCACACTGGTTTATCTCTCTCCATTCCAATGCCATTTGAAAACATTCTTCTACATTTTCTCTTGTAATGGGTTCATAGCACCAGTCCGGATATGTCTCTTTAAACTTATTAATGTGATTACGTTTTCCATGCAACTTCTTTCCTGCCAGTGTAATGAGCTTTTCTGTTTCATATACATAATCGGCACTATCCCGGTCATATGTTATCTCAAACATCCCCGGATACCAGAGGTTCAACAACTCAAACTCCGGTTCCTGCACCAGATGTAAATGCATTTCCAGATTTTGCTCCAGAAACCATTGTATCATAACATCCATAGCTTTGTGAATACATTCCTTCTCACCTGCCGGAAATGTAATACTGGTACCATCACATTCTGCCAGACTTCGGAAAATCAAAGTATCTTCTACTATTGCATAATCTACCGGATATTTACTGCTCCACAAATAAACATTCGCAAAGACAAGTTCACAACTTCGATAGGTTTTCTGCTCTAAGTACTTCTCTATTAACTCTCTATCCTCTAATTTAATTTTTTTAAATGGTATCTCCATAAATCTCCCATCTGGCAAACTGCATGTTATAAAGCTTTGCATAAATGCCTTCTTTATTAAAAGCATTTCCTTAAGCCGAACATTTATTATAGCACATTTTTACAATTTGTGCTAATCTATTAGCCTTGAGTTTCCGTACTTTTATCCACAACCCCTATTTTTTCTGGGCTAGTAGTAAACAACTTTAAGAAAATGCCCAAAATATAAGGAACTTACTCTTTTGTTATGGTAAAATTAAGGTGTCTAATC
>JAAYPT010000095.1 GCA_012519695.1 Clostridiales bacterium
ATCTGAATGACTTTCTCAATGCGGTCATTTCTGAAGGCGTCAGAGAGGGCATTACGGACATTTTCGGACAGGGTGTGGAGATTGATGACAGCGAAGCGGTTCAGACTGCGAGAAGGGCAAAGGAGCTACTTGACAAGCTGGCAGAATACAAGCCGCTTGCAAAGATTGAGGAGCTTGAAGAACAGAATTACAACATGATTGATAATGTTCTGAATAACGGAGCCGAGAAAAAGGAACAGGAGCAGACCAAAGGCAGAATTTCCATTAAGGAGAAGCTGGCAGAGAAAAAGGCGGTCATAAAGCAGAGGGATAAGGCGGAACGTACTTCACCGGAAAAGGAAACCGACAAAAAAACACAGAGGGAGATGTAAGAAGATGAGTAAATTCACAGTAGAAGAAATCAATTTTATGTGTGTGTTTGAGACACAGGATAGGTCGGATATGATTGGGCAGATCAGACAGGTCATGCCGCACATAAAGGACAGCGATATGGAGGAGCTTGGAGAGCAGGTGTTAGGTAAGCTCCAGAGCATGACCGATGAAGGATTTGCAGAGGTAGTGTTGGAATCAGTAGAGTAAATTTGAGATGGTGGGTAGTCGGCTGTGTGCTGGCTACCTGCTTTTTATTTTTATGATATTTTTATGTATACAATCCGATTGAGAAATTGTCTTTGAAAGGGTACAATTATAATGTATGTATAGTGCAGTTGAAAATGACACACAGTGTGTTCCGGTTTGTAATAGGTGGCGTTTAAAAGCCGAATACCATGTGGAAAGGAGTGGAAATAGTATGCCTAGAGGAAGAATACTGGAGCTAAAAAATAATTATGGAATAATTGATACAGACGCATATAAAGTTGAACATGAATGGATACCGTTTAGAATAGAAAAATCTATGTTGGAAGAAAAAGAAGGAAAACAATATATTAAATACACAGATGAGGTTGAGTTTTCCTTAAGTCAAAGTCAGGGAGTAAGAGACCGAGATATTAAAGAAGCCACAGATATTAGGTTTATAGGAGATGAATGGAAATATCAAGAACGAATTATTGAGAATAATGCCATTCAAAATATTAGAAAAAGGTTAAGTGAATACAATTTCTATTATCCGATATTGGATGATAAGGAATTTGTCGATTGGCTTGAAGGTAATAACTTTCAACCAAGAATGTTGGAATACTTATCGCCGGGAATATTTACTTGCAAAGAAATCATAAAAATGCAAGCAGGAAAGCATATTGACCTTGATTGTATTGATACTAAGTTTAAAATAGGTTTGCTTTTTGTAATAGATAGAATAGATATTGAGTTTAGGAAAAACATTTTGTCATGGATTACTGGCATAGAAAATGCTTATAAAACATATTTCAATAGAATAAGGATTGCTGATGACGGACATGATGTAGGAGCAGAAGTAATATCAGAATGGGTAGCCAAGAAACCTAAAATTGCGAAGTTGATTAAGCGGGCAAGAGATAAAAGAAGATACAGGGGCAGCTCGGATGAGTTTGACTACTTAACGGATGAGAATGCTGTGCCATTGTTGGATTTGATGGAACAGTTAGAGTTAAACGAGTTGTCAGAACTTATAACTATTTTTTATGATGTTTATTCTAGGAAAGACAGCATTCCAGATATTTTACATAAAATGAAAGAATGTATAGGATTTATCAGTGATTTGTGCGCCATAAGGAATGCAGCAGCTCATGGACGGTCAATTCTACCTACATTTATGGATCCTGATTATAACGGAAATTGGGATTTAGAATTTGATAATGTTGAAGGAAGATGTAGTGTGGAAAAGTGGATACTGTATGATTTGCTAAAGAAGAAGTGGGAGAGAATGGGACTTGGAGATTACTCCAAGCAAATAGTAAATACTTTATATGGAAATCCGCTTCGTAGAGCGTGGATAGAGCTTAATTACATATACTTCTACATAATTCGGGAAATAGAGAAAATGAGTTTCAAATTATTTGTGACCGAGGCAGAATGGTTTCTTAGCAAGGAAGAAGATATAAGGCAACAAATGAGTGGTGTAAATTTGTGCAGTTTAAGACTTTCTGATATGGGAAATATAACTTTAGGCGTTACAGCACCGCCTTATGATGAGATAGCACAAGAGGCTTTTTCTGTATGGGAATTGTTTGAAGGTAAATATAGATAATACAAAAATCGCACCCGCTAAACTGCAGGTGCGATACTTTTGTCAATATTACGAGTCCTACGCAGCTCCAGGACGGAACAACATATGACTCTAATAATATTATACACCATATTTGTATGAAGTCAAACAAAAAATTATTCAGATAAATCATTAGAAAATTCTTCACTTAAAAGGCTTTCATCATCATTATCAGAAGTAGTAAATTTCTCGCTTACAGGATAGGAGAAGTTTTTGCCCATTTTCTGAAAGCCATATTCAAGATAATGTGATTTGGGGATGAAGTTATTTTCCGTAAGATTATGTAGTTTGGTGAAAAGCGCTACAAGCCATTCCTGAAATTCTGTTTCTGGTTCTTTTTGGTCAAGCTCATTTTCGTAATAATGCCTCACGATACCAGCAAATATATCGGCAAATTGCACTGCAGGAGTTACAGCAGAGCTGACAAACAAGGGCATTTCTAATATGTGATGGAAAGAACGCCCAAACTTCGTTTTGAACAGAAAACCTGTAATTGCCTCAGCAATTTTTCGGTCAGCATCCTCATGTACCTCATCAAATATCATCATTGCTTTGCCATAGTGATGATGATTACAGTAAAACTCAACCTTTTTTAAAAGAAGGTAATACTGCTTCGGAAGATGATGTTCCGGAACAATAATTGGTTCATCTGGCTTGTCCATAATTACGGCAAAAATAGCAGCGTCATAAGAGGCAATGATGTCTACCATGCCCTCAACATATGCTTTATTATTTGTACGATTCTTGGTAATGGTCGCTTCACGAATAAGTTTTGTAGACTTTATTTCGTCCTGTTTTCCATAAATTGAATCTTTTAATTTGTATATCTGATTTGTGATCGGTTTAATATCATTCTCATGGATACAGACACCAAGCAGGATAGGATTCTTGGTTGAATCTGTAGGGCGAGGGTATCCACTTTCATCTATGAATGTAAGCATATAAATAGATTGCTCCTTTGTTAAGTAGTGAATTGATTATACTATAAAATGGGTTAACATACTACCTAATTTATAGAGATTGTTGTCTGTTTTTTGTGTCTTGAGTAGTGGGCATATCTTTCCCAAGATACTGATTGAGATTTTCCAACTTTCGGTTCAGCTCACGCACTTCCTTTTCGCAATCCTTATAGGTGGAAGTCAGCTCGCTTTTCTGCTTCATCAGTTCCTGATACTCTGCATTTAGCTTATCGACATTCAAGCCCTTTAAGTTTATGCCTGCCTGTTCAAGCATACGTCTGGCGCCGCCATAAAGAATGATCTGGCTTTCGTATCTGCGGAAATATGCGTCCGGGTTCTTGGCTTTTTTGTAGCTGATATGATAGGAGCGGTTGTCTTTGTACTGCTGTGCGTATTTGATGATTTCCGCAAGGTCTTTGATGCGGTGTTCCAGTTCCACAACGCTCTGCTTTGCAGACTTTCCGGCTTCGGTTTTCACCGCAATTTTGTGTTCCAGCTCTGCAAGGGAGCCGACTTCATTATAGCTCTGTGCGGCAATCTTTAAATTCTCAATGGCAGCCCACCTTTGCAGTCCCGGGCTGTTCTGAAATTTCTCGTCTGAGGTGTCAATGAGCCTGCGGGCAGAGTAGTCCCTTTTGGGGATTACTGCCTTTCGCTCCCGTTTCCTTTCAATGCGTTCCCTGATACGTTCCTTTGTGTATTCCTTACCCAAAGATTTTGCACTGCCACGCACAAAACGCTCTTTATCCAGAGGGCGGAATGAGATATATTTGGCAGCTCCTTTTTCAAAAGTTTCCCCTTTGATTTCATAACCTTTGGCTCTCATTAGAAGCAGAAATTCATCGTAAGTGGAAGCCGACTTGATACAGAAATTGATGTCCTTTCTAATCTGCGTTTTCCATGCAGAACCGTTCTGGTCGGACTGCCATTCTTTGTACTTTCTGCCACGCCGAGCACCCGGAATGATGACAGAAAGATTGTGCTCCTTGCATAGTTCATCACTCAGTTTCCGGATGTGGTAATAGGACTGTTTGCAGTCGTGATATTTGTTGTGTTCGATGTTGTCAGCGGCACAAAAAATGATGTGGTTATGAACGTGCCCTTTGTCAATATGGGTGGTAACAACATACGAATATTTCCCCTCTAAAAGTTTATCTGCGAGCTCCTTTCCAATGCGGTGTGCTTCTTCAAAACCAACTTCTCCCGGAGTAAAAGCCTGTATCAGATGATAGGCTTTGTTGGGACTGTTTTCCCGGCAGTGGTCGAGGGTATATTTGAAGTCATAAGTTGCGGTTTCCGGAGAACAGGCATAAGAGGAAACGAACATTTTTTCATCTGTCTTTTCGGGGTTGCAGATGTAGTCTATCGCTTTATCAACGGTTGCTTTGATAGCATGGATTTTTGTGTACGCCATACCTCATTCATCAACTCCTTTACTTCGTCCATATCTTCCTGATAAATATTCCCGGTGCTGTTTATTCGCTTGGCAATCTGATTCAGATTTGAGCTGATACGTCCAAGCTCCGTATTATAATTTCTTAAATAACTGTAATCCACGTCATAGACATAGCCATACAAAATGAGCTTTCGTAAGAAAGCGGACTTACTTTTCATGCCTGATACTCTGAACTTCTCGTCTAGGATATACTGCTCGTCATCATCGAGATAAATTTGCACCGGATTGGTGCGTTTTCTGTTTGCCATTTCTTTAACTCCTTTCTGATTTTGGGTACAAAAAAACTGCTGTAAAATGTTCGATGTTTTACAACAGTTTGTTTCAAAGTGTATTCGATTTTGGATAAAGTTATCCAAGAAAAATTGTAGCAAAATTGCAGAAGAAGGTCAATGATTTTGCTGTGAAAAGTGACTTAAAAAATATAAGAGGGTTAGGGATACTTCCCTATGGAAATTTACGGGTTGTGCCTGTGGCATAAAAGTAAATTTCAGCCTATGTGTCATGACATGGGCAGTGCTTGCTATGAGTGTTACCGACACTCCCGGAGGGTGTGTCGATAGTTGATTACTTAGGGAAGTAGTACTCTTATGGAAAACAGGATTAGCATAAATGTGTTTCGCTCCATTCTTTCATTTGCTCTAAAATTGGAACAAAGCTTTCGGCTAATTCTGTAAGGGTGTATTCTACTCTGGGAGGTATTTCTTGATAAATCTGACGATTGATCCATCCGTCATTTTCCAATTCCCTTAACTGTTTGGTAAGAGTTGATTTTGTGATTTCATTGCCAATTCTTCTTTGTAATTCCCCAAAGCGTTGTACTTTATAAACTGAAATGTACCACATAATTAAAATTTTCCATTTCCCTCCAATAACGGACTGCAACTTGGTCATCGGAACGCAGCTTGCCATAAGACTCTGACTACGAGAAAATTTGTTATCAGCCATAATAGCACCTCCTTTGTATACAAATTATAAAATATCATTTAATGAATATCAAGGTAGTGTCTTTTTTAATACCAGGTAAGAAAAATGCGTCTAAGACAATAAAAAGACAGTACTTGTAGAATATTTTTTTTCAATTTAGACTGTGTTTGAACGGAGGTGATAGGAATAAAACATAACATTCAGATTTCTGTTCGCAGTATTCAAAACTTTGGAAGTGAACCAGAAGTGATTTTAACCAAAACAACAGGAAGTTATTGTTTGAAAAATGGATTTCATACAATTAATTACTATGAGTTGGACGAGTATGGAAGTGCAACAGATAATTTTATTTTACTTTCAGAAAAAGAAATGCAGATGAGAAAAAGCGGTTCATTTTCGGGACAGTTTTTATTCGTTTTAGATAACAGGACAGAGACTAGTTACTTAACACCTTTTGGAAAAATAATTTTTGAAGTTGAAACGGAATCCTATAACCTGAACGTTCAAAAAGATTGTTTGAATGTACAACTAAGATATAGGTTATATACAAGCAATCAACTATTTTCAGAAAATTTTGTATCCATTGAGATTTTTGAGAACAACTAAAATGATTTTATTCAATTAGTATGCAGAGGAGGAATCACTAATGAGAAAATTATTTACTTCAGAATCTGTAACAGAAGGACACCCGGATAAACTTTGTGATCAGATTGCGGATGCTGTTTTGGATGCAGTCATCCGAAAAAAACCTGATGCGAGAGTAGCTTGCGAAGTGTTTGCCACAACGGGAGTGGTATTTGTCATGGGAGAAGTATCAGATGGTGCTTTAGATGGTATTGATATAGAACAAATTGTTCGCGAGACCATTAGACAAATCGGATATAGTGATTATCGCTTTGGGTTTCATGCAGATACGGTTGCAGTTATTACATCCATTCATGCACAATCTCCGGATATAGCACAAGGTGTCACGAAAGCACTGGAAGTTAGAGAAAGTAAAATACAAGAACTTGGAGCAGGAGATCAGGGAATGGTGTTTGGTTATGCTTCAGATGAAACAGACGAATTGATGCCAATGCCGATATATCTGGCTCATGCTTTGACAAGAAAGCTGGCTATGGTAAGGAAACAGGGAGTTGTCTCGTATCTTGGTCCAGATGGAAAAGCACAAGTATCGGTTGAGTATGAAGATGATAAGCCTGTTCGTGTAGATAACATAGTGATTTCTGCACAACATCTTCCGGAAATCGAACATGATACCATTGAAAAGGATATGATTGAACAGGTTATTCGAAAGGTTATTCCAGAACAGCTTATTGATACAGATACCAAATTTTTTATAAATCCTACCGGACGTTTTGTCATTGGTGGACCTCAGGGAGACACCGGACTCACAGGGCGAAAAATTGTAGTAGATACTTATGGTGGATTTGCCAGACATGGAGGAGGTGCATTCTCAGGAAAAGATCCAACGAAGGTTGATCGCAGTGCAGCTTATGCAGCAAGGTATGTGGCAAAAAATCTAGTTGCGGCAGGGGTTGCCCACCGCTGTGAAATACAAATAGCATATGCTATCGGCGTTGCAAATCCAGTTTCAGTCTCGGTAAATACTTTTGGAACGGGGGTGATTCAGGAAGAACAGATTTTGGAATTGATTGATGAGTTCTTTGATTTGCGCCCTTCGTCAATTATTAATGGATTAGGGCTTAGAAAACCTATTTATAAACCAACAGCATCATATGGGCATTTTGGACGAAAAGATTTGCAGCTTCCATGGGAATGGACAGATAAAGTTACAGTGCTTCAAAGTGCCTTAGCAAAGATGAATTAACGAAAGGAGAATACATATTATGCATTACACAGGAACAATTTGGAGACCACCTTATGAGGCGTGCAGTGCCCTGGTTCAGGTGACGGCTGGCTGCACTCATCATAAATGTAAATTCTGTACTCTTTATGAGGATGTACCATTTAAATTTCGCATGTCCCCATTATCCGAGGTAGAGGAAGATTTGAAGGAGATCAGTCGTTATCACAGGAATGCAAAAAGAGTTTTCTTTACTGGGGCAAACCCGTTTGTTCTTAGTTTTGATAAGCTGAAAACTCTGGCAGAGTTGGTAAAGAAGTATTATCCAAAGGTGCAGTCGATTGGCTGTTTTGCACGCATTACCGATATTACACCAAAAACCACAGAACAGCTTAGGGAGCTTAGACAACTTGGATATAACAGTATCACTATTGGTGCAGAAACAGGTGATGAGGAATCACTGTCTTTTATGCACAAAGGCTTTGGTACAAAGGAGATTATTGCAGAGAGCAAAAGACTGGACGAGGTCGGTATGGACTATAATTTCTTTTATCTTGCCGGAATCTATGGTTCTGGTCGTGGGGAAATTGGAGCAAAGAATACTGCAAAAGTATTTAATCAGGTTCATCCGAAAATTATTGTATCTTCCATGTTGACAATCTATCCTACATCGGAATTGTATCAGGAAATTCAGAATGGAAATTGGGCAGAAGAGACAGAAATCGAAAAACTTTATGAGTTAAAGACTCTGATTGAAAATCTTAATATTAAAACTTATTTTGCAACAATGGGTGCGTCCAACTGCATCAATGTAGAGGGGCATTTGCCGAAGGATAAGGCAAAGATGACAAAATGGTTGGATGAGGTTATTGCTTCTGTAGATGAAAAGGAACTTAGAAGATATCGTGAGAATTTGCGGCATCTGTAAGGAGGAATAAGCAATGATACAGGATATTTTTCCCAGCCGCTTAGAACTTACATTCCGTAACCTAGTTCCTGCATTGGAAGATTGTTTTTTCTCGTTTCAAAATGGGAATGTACTTTTGCGAATCTGCGAGGATGGAAGCAGGGAACTTCCTACTTTCCGGGATTTGCAAAAGCCCATTGAGAAAATAAGGGACTTGACGGTATTTCTATTTTGTGTTGATGACATACCAATTTATCTTCTTCAGCTGAATGATATTGTTGCATCGGAATGGCAGTGTCTGCGGTATTTCCCGGTTGAGTATTTAAACCACATTTTACCAGAGTGGGTATATTTTGCCGGAATTACAGCTTTACATTTAGGGCACTGGTATGAAAGAAATGTTTATTGTGGAAAGTGTGGAGACAAGATGGAAAGGAACCGGAACCAGCGGGAATTAATCTGTCACAGTTGTGGGAACATTGTCTATCCGCACATTGCTCCGGTGGTGATGGTGGCAGTCATAAATGAAGATAGATTGCTGATGACAAAGTATGCTGACCGTTCTCTATCCCAATGGGTTCTCATATCCGGTTTTGTGGAAATTGGAGAAACGCTTGAGGAAGCGGCAAAAAGAGAGGTTTTTGAGGAAGCAGGTATTCATATCAAGGATTTAAAATATTTTGGCAGTCAGCCATGGGGATTTTCTAATTCTGTCATTGTGGGTTATATTGCTAGACTGGATGGATCAGATGAAGTTCATCTTGATAAAAGAGAACTGGCAGTTGCAGAATGGCATCCCCGTTCTAATCTGCCGAAAGAATTGACTGATATCAGTATAGCTTATGAAATGATAGAAGCATTACGGATTCATGAGAAAGGAGGGCTGGAATGAATACATATTGTCTTGCAACTATAGTAAACCATGAGGAAATTACATCCGGGATATGGAAAATGGAACTGGCGGCATCAGAGATTGCCCGGACGGCAGAACCGGGGCAATTTATTCAGCTATATCCACCGGATAAAAGAAATCTGTTGGCACGTCCAATAAGTTTGTCAGCTATCTCAGAAAAAAGCGTAACCATTGTATATAGAATTGCAGGAAAAGGTACAAAGCAGTTTTCGCAGTTGCAGAAGAATGACCGCATTCGTATTATGGGACCATTGGGAAATGGATTTGCACTACCGGACCAGGCAACAAAAAGCATTGTTGTTGGAGGTGGCTTGGGAATTCCACCACTTTTAGAGCTGTCTAAAAGACTTGGTGGAAACACAGAAGTTTTGCTTGGTTATCAGGACATACCATTTATGGCAGAGGATTTTCATAGATTGGGTATCAATGTCCATATTGCAAGCCAGTCGGGAAATTATGGCTTGCATGGAACGGTGTGTGATTTACTGGAAAAGTTTAATCCTTCAGCAGGACAGGTATTTGCTTGCGGACCAAGACAGATGCTTAAGTCTGTGTCAGCATGGGCAAAAGAACACAGTATCCCGATTCAAGTTTCTATGGAAGAACGGATGGCATGTGGCATTGGTGCCTGTCTAGGATGTGGAGTGAAGATACAAAAGCCAGGAGAACCAGACTGGAAATATCTGAGGGTATGCAAAGATGGTCCTGTTTTTTCAGGAGAGGAGGTAGTTTGGGATGAATAGTGGGATGGAAACGACGATTGCAGGCGTGACATTAAAAAATCCGGTTACAACAGCATCCGGGACTTTTGGTTCTGGTCGGGAATATGGAGAATTGATTGATTTAAACCGTTTGGGTGCAATTACAGTGAAAGGTGTTTCTGAGGAAGCATGGAAGGGAAATCCCGTTCCCAGAGTTGCAGAAACACAGGATGGCTTATTAAATTCCATTGGATTACAGAATGCAGGAGCAAAACATTTTATTGAGAATGATATTCCGTTTCTTAGACAATATGATACGAAGATAATCGTCAATATTTGTGGACATACTTTGGCACAGTATTGTTCGGTTGCAGAGAAATTTGCAGATTGTGATATTGATCTTTTGGAACTTAATATTTCCTGTCCAAATGTGGAAGAGGGTGGATTGAGCTTTGGCACAGATCCGCACATTGTAGAACGGGTAGTGGGTGCTGTTCGTCATTACGCAAAACAACCTTTGATTGTAAAACTGTCACCGGAAGTCAGCGATATAACAGAAATAGCAAAAGCTGCTGTTTCTGGTGGGGCAGATGCAATTTCGCTAATTAACACACTAAGAGGAATGAAAATAGATATACATAAGCGTAAACCTGTACTTGCAAATAAAATCGGAGGGTATTCTGGTCCCGGTATTATGCCTGTGGCACTGCGAATGGTTTATGAGGTCTGCCATAGCGTTGATGTGCCTGTGATTGGCATGGGTGGTATTTCAACATACGAAGATGCTCTTGAATTTATTATGGCGGGAGCAAAGGCTGTTGCTGTTGGAACTGCAAATTTTCATAATCCTTATGCGACTGTAGAAATCATAGATGGAATTTGGAGATATATGAAAGAAAATAAAATTTCCTCATTGGAAGAAATCAGAGGATGTATTGATTAAGCATATATCCATGAAATATGGCAGTGAGAATATTTCATTAGTATAGGTGATAGAATGGGAAAAATATTAGTTTTATCATTTTCTGATGAGGAAGAAGAGACTTATCAGAGAATGTTACAGATAATAAGTAATAGCAAGAATTTTGAATGGTGTAATATGCTTCAGGAAACAAAAAATATTCAAATAGGCGAATTGATAGTAGATTTATCGAAAAGAAGTGTTATTACTGGGAATACAGAAGTTACGCTTACAAATCGAGAATTTGAAATACTTTATCTGTTAGCAAGTAGTCCGGGTAGAGTGTTTAGCAAGGAGCAAATATATGATCTTGTCTGGGAAGAACCCTATTCCGGCGATTACAACATCGTTATGAGCCATATCCGCAACATACGGGAAAAGATAGAAGATAACCCAAGCAAGCCAATCTACATACAGACGGTATGGGGAGTTGGCTATCGTTTTAACAAAAATTTAAGCAGTGGTCTGTAAATGAAGAAATACAGATCGCTGCTTATTTTTCGGCTTTAACACCTAAGAGATATTCACATGATACTTGGAAATATTCGGCAAGGGCAACTACTTCATAATCCGGCACAAATCGTGTACCTTGTTCAATTCGCAATACCGTTAAATCGCTAAATTCATATCCGGCAAGTTGGAGCTGTTCTGCCAGTGCTTTTTGCGATAGCTGCCTTTCAGTTCGCAATTCCTTTACTCTCTGACCTATCAGATTTTTGGAATTGCTTTCTTTATTCCAGTAAATTTTCATATCATCACCAACTTTCTAAAGATGAAGTGCC
>JAAYPT010000096.1 GCA_012519695.1 Clostridiales bacterium
AAAGATGGATTGTAATATATTCATAATAGAATTTTACAATAAAGAAAGACAAAGGAAAACCCCTTCCCCTCATGAATGAGGGGTCAGGGGAGTTGAGAGTGTCGAAGACACTTTCTTGTATCATAGGTAATACCGTGTTACATTAAAGTGTAAAAGTTATGATTTTCCTATGATATAAGAACGCTCCGCTAAGGAAACGCATTTCGCGGAAAGGAGAAAAATATGTTAATTCAGGGAATACATCATATATGTATCAAGTGCGACAAAAGTGAAATAGAAAAGGTGAAAAATTTCTATGGGGACGTGTTAGGGATGCCCATAGTAAGAAGCTGGGGGGGAAGAAGTAACAGAAGGACTTATGTTTGACACCGGAGCCGGGTTAATAGAAGTTTTTACAAATGCAACAACACCACTTCCGCAGGGAGCAGTTCGGCACTTTGCATTGCGTACCGGTGATGTAGATAAATGCGCTGAAGTAGTAAAAAATGCTGGATATGAAGTGATTATTGAGCCAAAAGATATTGTGATTCAATCAGCAGTTCCATTTCCGGCGCGTATAGCTTTTGCAATCGGACCGGTAGGAGAAGAAATAGAATTTTTTTGCGAAAAGTAAAAGGAGAAAAGCAATGAAGTTGGGAAAAGTGGCAGTGATAGGAGCAGGGGCAATCGGAAGTTATTTTATTGATGGACTTTCAGAAAAATTAGGACAGAATCTGTGGGTTATTGCTCAAGGAGAACGAAAAGAGCGATTGTTAAAGAACGGTATTATAGTAAATCAAAAGAAAATGTCCCTTGCAGTAAAGATTCCGGAAGAAGCAGCAGGTGCGGACCTTATTATTGTGGCAGTAAAGTATGGTGCATTGCAGGAAAGCTTGCCTATGATTAAAAAAATAGTGGATGCACATACCATAGTGTTAAGTCCGTTAAATGGAATAGATAGTGAAACCATTATCGGAGAGAAAATAGGCATGGAACATCTGGTATATTCCATGATTAAGATAGCGTCTCAGAGAGTGGGGAATGCGATTACTTATGATCCGGAGGTTACGCAAGGAATTTATTTTGGAGAGCAGAATGGAGAAAAAAGTGAGCGCATTCAGGCAATTGAAGCACTATTTGAAGGAACCAAGATACATTATCATATAAGTGATAATATTCAACAGGATATCTGGTACAAATATGCTTTGAATATCAGTAAAAATTTACCGCAGGCAATTGTAAATTGTGGAGTGGGTGCTTACACAACAAGTAAACATCTGGCATATATCAGTGAACGTATGAGAGAAGAAGTGGTTCAGGTTGCAGCGGCAAAGGGAATTGATATTAGTGATGCGGCAAATAAAGCGGGAATCAATATACCGATTTCACCAGATAGTCGTTTTTCTACGTTGCAAGACTTAGATGGAAAAAGGGAAACAGAAATCGAGATGTTTTCAGGGGCATTAAGTCGTATGGGAAAAGAACTTGGAATAGATACACCCTTTAATGAATTTGCATATCATGTAATTAAATGCTTAGAAGAAAAAAATCGCGGGGAAATACGCTAAAACCATACAAATATGTATAAGTATAAGAAATATGTGTAAAAGAAAAGCAGTTTTGACATATCTGTGTCAGAGCTGCTTTTTTATATCATAGGAAATTAGTCACAGCGAATAGTTGCAAGGAATGTAGAAACGTGTATAAGTTTGTAAATCAATTTCTGTAAAATCGGACAATGGTTTGACAAAAAAATCGGAAGAAGCATTTTATAATGGTATCCAGTAGAAAGGGGGCATTTAGTGAAATATGAACTGTATGCAGATGTTTGGTTTGCTACAAACTGCTCCATGGATTGTCTTGCATTATGGTTGTGCACAAAATTGATGAAACAAAGCTGCAAAAGAGGAAGAATATTTTTGTCAGGGGTGATAGGAACAGCATTTGCACTTGCTTGTTTTTTTATTATGCGAAGTTATATCTGCTATGTGATAACCGTACATTTGGTAATAAATCCTCTGATGGTATTTTTATGTTTTCGAAGCAGAAATGTAAAAGAATTTTTCATGCAGTATGTGTTTACATATTTGTCAGTTATTTCTCTGGGAGGAGTTTTAGAATTCAGCAGAGGTGTGTGGCGAGGCAGTATAGGGTATTGGATAACGGTAGTAGTGGCAGTAGTTTTCATACTTGTAACAGAGAAGGTAAGAAATACATGGAAAAGGCAAAAGGACACGGTGGTCGAAGTGTTGATTTTGCTGGAAGAACGACAGGTACGGACAAAAGGATTTATAGATACAGGAAATCTTTTGAAAGACCCGTTGGTAAATCGACCGGTACATATTATAAAAGAGAAACTTTTAGAGCCTGAGTTAGAAGAAGGAAAGTTGTTGATTCGTTTGATTCCATATCATTCTTTAGGGAAAGAACATGGATTACTAGAAACGGTTACATTAAAAGGAATGTACATATTACAGGGAGAAGTGTCGGTTTATTTGGAAAATCCGGTATTTGGAATTGCAAGAGAAAAATTATTTCAAGGTGATAAGTATGACGTGATATTAAACGGAGTATGTATGGAACATTAAAGGAGGAAAAAGATGTATATAAAAATTGCGATACCACAACACTTTCAGTTGAAATTAATACCTAATATTCAAAATATGATGCTTTTAAGAAAGGGAGACATTCATTATATCGGTGGAGCAGAGATATTACCACCACCACTGGAAACAACGGAAGAAACGCAATGTATTAGTCAGTTGCAGGGAGAAGAGGCACAAGAAGCACGAAGCAGACTGATTGAGCATAACTTACGATTAGTGGTTTATATAGCTAAAAAATTCGATAATACAGGAATTGGTGTGGAAGATTTGATTTCCATTGGAACTATAGGGTTAATAAAGGCAATCAATACCTTTAATCCGGAGAAAAATATTAAACTTGCAACCTATGCGTCCAGATGTATCGAAAATGAGATTTTAATGTATCTTAGGAGAAATAATAAGACTAGATTGGAAGTGTCTATTGATGAGCCGTTAAATGTGGACTGGGATGGAAATGAGCTACTGCTTTCCGATATTTTAGGAACAGAAGAGGATATTATATATCGGGATATTGAAACCGAGGTAGAAAAAGGATTGCTAAAAAGAGCAGTAGAAAAACTTTCACCGAGGGAAAAAACAATCGTAGAATTGCGATTCGGTTTAAATCATCCCACCGGAGAAGAACTGACACAGAAAGAAGTGGCAGACCTTCTTGGCATTTCCCAATCGTATATTTCCAGGTTAGAAAAAAAGATCATGAAACGACTAAGAAAAGAGATTGTAAAGTTTGAATAGCCGTAACCAGTATGGTATAATGTACATATAAGCAATGAGCCGTGCCAAAAAAGGAAAAGACAAATCGGCTGCTAGCAGACGAATTTGGATATTACTTTTTTGATAGGGCGAAAGCCCGTGAGCGAGAAGGAGCAAAGCGGAATCGAGCGAGCACGGCGAGAAAGCCGTGAAGAGAAAAGGCGAAAGCCCGTGAGCGAGAAGAAGCGAAGCGAAAACGAGCGGGCACGAACATAATGGATTGGAGATGGTAGTATGAAGCTGGAATTTTTGGGGGCAGCTCATGAGGTAACCGGAAGTTGTCATTATTTACAAGTGGGAGATACAACACTGTTAGTAGACTGTGGAATGGAACAGGGCGCAGACATTTATGTGAATCAGGATATTCCCGTAAATGCAGCAGAAATTGATTGTGTGTTAGTAACACATGCTCATATCGATCATTCAGGTTTGTTACCTTTGTTATATAGTCGTGGATTCAGAGGTAAAATATATGCGACTACGGCAACCACAGAGTTGTGTAATATTATGTTAAAGGATTCTGCACATATTCAAATGTTTGAAGCAGAGTGGCGAAATCGTAAGGCAAAACGTGCAGGAAAACCATTAGTAGAGCCAATGTATGATATGGACGATGCTATGGGAGTATTGGAACACTTTATTCCTTGTACCTATGGGGAAAAAATCAAAATCTCAGAAAATATTACCATTCGTTTTATTGATGTAGGACATTTATTAGGTTCTTCCAGTATTGAGGTTTGGGCACAAGAGGATGGAAAAGAAATAAAGATAGTATTTTCCGGAGATATTGGTCATGGAAACAAACCATTGATTCGAGATCCACAGTACATAAAAGAAGCAGATTATGTTATCATGGAATCCACTTATGGAGACCGTGTACATCAGAATCCACCGGATTATGCAAAAGAGTTAGCACGGGTATGTCGTGAAACTTTTCAGCGAGGCGGTAATCTGGTGATTCCAGCCTTTTCGGTAGGAAGAACACAGGAAATGCTGTACTTTATGCGAAAAATAAAGACAGAGAATTTATTGCCGGAATATCAGGATTTTGAAGTGTATATTGATAGTCCGTTGGCAGTAGAGGCTACCAATATTTTCCACAAGAGTGTAGAAGAATGTTTTGATGAAGAAGCAAGAGAATTGGTAGGAAAGGGTATTAACCCAATCGGATTTCCGGGACTTAAAACAGCAATTACCAGTGATGAATCGAAAATGATTAACTTTATTAATAAGCCCATTGTAATTATTTCCGCATCCGGTATGTGTGAAGCAGGAAGAATACGACATCATTTAAAACATAATTTGTGGAGAGAAGATTCTACTATTTTGTTTGTAGGATATCAGGTTCCGGGAACCTTGGGAAATCACTTGCTAAGTGGTGCAAAAGAGGTAAAACTTTTTGGAGAAACCATTGAGGTGCGCGCCCATATTGAAAACCTTGCAGGAATCAGCGGACACGCAGATCAGCCACATTTATTAAAGTGGATAGAAGCATTTGAAAAAAAGCCGCAGAGAGTATTTGTTGTACATGGTGATGACAAGGTATGCGACCATTTTGCACAACTGGTAGAACAGGATACCGGAATTCCGTCCATAGCACCTTATAGCGGAGACATTTACGATTTGCTTACCAATGAATGTATTGCGCAGGGCAGCCGTGAGATGACGCAGAAGAAAAAGAAAGATACTCGTATGGTTTCTAATGTGTTCGCACGACTGGTTGCAGCAGGCGAGCGGCTTATGGCTGTAATTCGTAAATGTGAAGGCAGACCAAATAAAGAATTAGGCAAGTTTGCAGATCAGATTAATTCCCTCTGTGATAAGTGGGAGGAATAGAAAGATAATTTCGCATATTTTTTAAGGCGGATTTTTCCAATCTGCTGACTTGAGCTTGGGAGATGTGGATTTCTTCAGCGACTTCCATTTGTGTTTTTCCTTCGAAAAAGCGGAGTTTAATGATATAGTTTTCCCGTTCATTTAACCGCTTCATGGCATCGCTTAAAGAAAGCTCTTCTACCCAAGCTTCTTCCTTGTTCTTTTTGTCACTAATTTGATCCATAACATAAAGGGTATCGCCACCGTCAGTGTAAATGGGATCATATAGACTTAAAGGGCTTTGAATGGCATCCAAAGCAAAGACAATATCCTCTTTTGGAATTTCCAATGCTTTTGCAATGTCTTCTAAGGTTGGCTCATGAGAGAGTTCCTTGGATAATAGTTCACGGGTATGAATTACCTTGTATGCAGTATCCCTTAAAGAGCGACTGACACGAATGGAATTATTGTCCCGTAAATAACGGCGTATTTCGCCAATAATCATGGGAACTGCATAAGTGGAAAATTTTACCCCCATGTCAGGGTTGAAGTTATCAATGGATTTGATAAGTCCGATACATCCGATTTGAAATAAATCGTCAACATTTTCATTACTATTAGAAAAGCGTTTAATAACGCTTAGGACAAGTCTTAAATTACCTTTGATATATTCTTCACGCGCTTGCATGTCACCAGCTTTAATTCTGGTAAAAAGTGCATTTTTTTCTTCTTCTTTTAATATAGGAAGCCGAGAAGTATTGACTCCGCATATTTCTACTTTGTATACGGCCATGGTGTTACCTCCAGGGATTTTTATATTAAAAGAATGCACGGAATTTGATACTTTTATTCATATAAAATTTGTGATAAAATAAAATTAGTAGAAAGATTTCCAAACTGAGGGTATCTGGAGGAATGATAATATGAAAGATGCGATTGATAAAAGAAATGAAAAAGAGAAAATAGCGAGAAGCATTATAAAACGCTGGAATGTTATTTATATAACAAAGGAAGAATTAGATAAGAGACGCCAGGAAGAAGAGCGCATGAAACAAAATCAGGAAGAACGTGAAAAGGCAGATGAGGTTTTAAAACGCTTAGAAAACGAGGCGAAAGAAGACGAGTGTAAAAAAGCAGAGGAAATGCAGGCAATTTTGGCGCAGCAGGAAATAGAAGGTCATAAAAATGCAGATACCTATGGAACAACTCCGATGGATGGGGTTACCCAGGAGAAAGTAGAGGCAATCTTAAATGATAAAGAACGTATGTTACAGCAAATTATTCAAGATACCGAAATGGCTTCAGCGCAGCAAGAAATGGAAGAAAACGTGGGAGAGGAACTTACAGAGGATAACACCACAGCAGAAGAGAAAGATGCAGAAGAAGTTTCAGAAGTTGTTGAAGAGTCTGAGGAAGAGGGTGCATCTGCATGAAAGAGCCAGAAGAAAAAGATAAAAAAGAAATAGAAGAAACAAAAAAGACTGCCCCAAAGCAGCCTTTGAGTGAAACATGGTCACAAGATGCACAGGATGAACTTCAGGAGTTTATTGAACTTCAGGGAATTTATATCAGACAATAAGATCCTTCGGAGATATGCCAAACATTTTGCGAAAAGCACGCAAAAAAGTAGAATAATCAAAAAAACCACATTGGGAGGCAGCCTTTAAAACAGGTGTGCCTCCTTTTATCATGTCTGATGCACAGATAAGTCGTTTCTGTTGTATATAATTGTGAAGTGTATATCCGGTTTCTTCCTTAAATTTGTGCATAAGGTAATACTTGCTAAGGAAAAATTTTTCAGAAAGAGCTTCATTGGATAAATCTTCATCCAGATGCAGGTTAATATATTTTAAAATGTCAGCAATTTGCTTGTCGTATTTGGAAGCAGATTGATTTTCTTCGTATTGTTCCGGAGTGAAAACCTGATTTAAGTACACCATAAGCTGCAAAAAGTATGTCTGGCTTAGAACTTCATGCCCAAATTCTTCACTGGTAAGAGAATCCTCAAGAGAGTGGATTAGCGTTTGAATTTTTGTCTGTAAGGTAGCATTTAAACGGATAAGATTAAAACGCTTTTCATTTGCGGTAGCAAAGCAGGCAGAAAGGTCGCACGGACGGTCTTTCTGTGATTTAATAAAGTCATTTTGCAACCAAATGATAATGCGTTCATAAGTGGTGCCCGGATCAATGACAGCCTTATGAATATCATGATGATTTACCAAAAGAATATCCCAAGGCTTTAGATAGTAAGCCTTTCCTTCTACCAGGTAGGTAACATTTCCGGAAAGAAAAATAATAATCTTATTAAAATTGTGGTAATGGAATTCAAATTCCGGTGTTTTTTTATCCTTTAAATGAAAAAGGCGAAAGTTTTGATGTAAGTATCCGCTTTCCTTTTTGGAAGAAAGTTCTGTATGTTCATTCATAATAATATCCTCTGCAAAATATAATTCATTACGCAAATATCATACCGCACTTTTTGCAACGTTTCAAGCAATTTATTCGCTATTATTTGCAAAAAGATACGATATAATAGAATTATAAATACGTTACGCGGCAGGTACGGTGAGACCTGGGAAGGGAGAATATATGGATACAATTACAATGAAAAAATATCACGGATTAGGAAACGATTACTTGGTACTGGACCCAAATAAAAACGAGATAAAGTTACAAAAGAGAAATGTGGAAATGCTTTGCAGAAGAAACTTTGGTGTAGGTGCAGACGGCATTTTATATGGACCATTTCAAGAAGATGGAAAGCTTCGGGTTCAGATATTTAATCCGGATGGTTCAGAGGCAGAGCGTAGTGGAAATGGTGTGCGTATTTTTGCAAAATATCTGCTGGATGAAGGATATGTAAAAGAAAAGAAATTTACATTAAATACATTGGCTGGAGACGTAGAAATTGAGTTTTTAGACGAAGACGGAAGTACTATGCGGGTAAATATGGGAAAACCGGTATATGCAAGAGCAGAACTGCCCTTGGTAGGATTAGAAGGAGAAATTGTAAATGCACACTTGCGATTCCACGATAATGATTACAATACAACCTGTTTGTCTGTGGGGAATCCAAACTGTGTTATTATGATGGAGGAGATTACGCCACAGAAAGCAAAAGATTTAGGACCTTATGTAGAAGGAGCTTCTTATTTCCCGAATCGAACGAATATGCAGATATGTAAAGTAATGGATAGAGAAAATATTGCTATCGAAATATACGAGCGTGGAGCCGGCTATACTCTTGCGTCAGGTACAGGAGCATGTGCCGCAGCAGCCGCAGCAAAACGTATGGGATTAGTAGACGATAAAGTAACTGTTCATATGCAAGGTGGCAATCTTATCGTAGAATTTGATAAAGAAGGAAATATCTTTATGACAGGAACAGTGGGAACGGTAGGAACCTTTACCTTGGCAGAGAATTTTTTTGCATAGGATGTTGCTAATTGAAAAAGTGGATGTTGGCAAGAAAAAAAGTGTACATTGAAAGCGAAAAGTGGATATTCAGAATCCGAAAGTGTACATTGAAAGTGAAAAGCTGAAAAAAGAGGGTGACAAGTTCCCCTCTTTTTGTTATGATTAAAAGTAAAGTGTTCTGAAGAATTCAGAAAGTATGTGAAAGAAAAGAGGACAGACCATGAAAAAAATGTTGGACTTAATCAGTGCTGAGGTAACGAAGGCATTTGAAGATAATGGATATGATGCAAAGTACGGAAAAGTAACATTGTCAAATCGTCCGGATTTGTGTGAATATCAGTGTAATGGAGCCATGGCAGCAGCAAAGGAATACAAGTGTGCTCCATTTATGATTTCAGATAAAATTGCAGAGAGCTTAAAGGAAAATCCAATGTTTTCCTCAGTAGAATCTGTAAAACCGGGATTTTTGAATATGAAGTTAAATGAATCCTATTTAGCAGATTATATTGGAAATATGGAGGCAGACAAGGAACGTCTTGGATGCGAGAAAGCAAAGAATCCAAAGACAATTATGATTGATTACGGCGGACCAAATGTGGCAAAGCCACTTCATGTAGGACACTTACGTTCTGCAATCATCGGAGAAAGTGTAAAACGTATCGGTAAGTTTATGGGACATCGTATGATTGGTGATGTACATTTGGGAGACTGGGGTCTTCAGATGGGACTTATTATTACTGAGCTTAGGGAACGTAAACCGGAGCTTGTATATTTTGATGAAAATTATGATGGAGAATATCCAAAAGAACCACCATTTACCATTTCAGAGTTAGAAGAGATATACCCAACTGCCAGTGGAAAGTCCAAACAGGATGCAGCATATAAAGAAGCAGCAATGCAGGCAACCTATGAACTTCAGCATGGAAGAAGAGGATACAATGCACTTTTAAAACATATCTTAGATGTGTCTGTAAATGACTTAAAGCGCAATTACAAGAACCTTAATGTATCTTTTGACCTGTGGAAAGGTGAGTCTGATGCACAGCTGTATATCCCGGATATGGTACAGAAGATGAAGGATGACGGATATGCATACATAAGCGAAGGCGCATTGGTAGTAGATGTAAAAGAAGATACCGATACCAAAGAGATTCCACCATGTATGATTTTAAAATCAGATGGGGCTTCTTTATACAATACAACCGACCTTGCGACGATTGTATGGCGTATGAAGGACTACAATCCGGATGAGTTGATTTATGTAGTAGACAAGCGTCAGGAATTGTATTTTACACAGGTATTCCGTTGTGCAAGAAAGACCGGCTTAGTGAAACCGGAAACGAAATTAAAGTTTTTAGGCTTTGGTACGATGAACGGCAAAGATGGAAAGCCATTTAAGACTCGTGAAGGTGGTGTCATGCGTCTGGAGTATTTGGTTTCTTCCATTAATGAAGAAATGTATAAAAAGATTGCAGAAAACCATACCGTAGACGAAGCAGAAGGAAAAGAGACAGCAAAAGTAGTTGCTTTAGCTGCAATTAAGTATGGGGATTTATCCAATCAGGCTTCTAAGGACTATGTATTTGATATTGAAAGATTTACCTCTTTTGAAGGAAATACAGGACCATATATTTTGTATACAATCGTTCGTATCAAATCTATTTTGAAAAAATATCAGGCAGAAAAGACAATGCCAGAAGATGCTAAGATTCTTCCGGCACATTCAGAAAGTGAAAAAGCACTGATGTTAGAGTTAAGCAAATTCAATGCAGCTATGGAAACAGCATTTGAAGAAACAGCACCACATAAGATATGTGCTTATATCTATGACCTTGCAAATGCATTTAATCATTTTTACCATGAAACAAAAATTATGGCAGAAGAAGATGCAATGGTACAGGCAGGTTACATTAAGTTGTTAGAATTAACAAGAAGTGTACTAGAAACATGCATTGATGTGTTGGGATTCGAAGCACCAGAGAGAATGTAAGAAAAAGATATGAAAGATTTAACAAAGGGAAGACCGGAAAAGTTGCTGCTATCTTTTTCACTTCCCATTTTTTTCGGAAATTTATTACAGTTAACCTACAGTCTGGTTGATACCAGAATTGTAGGTTCCTATTTGGGAAAACATGCATTAGCAGCCGTGGGGGCAACCAGTACGATGAGTGGTCTGTTAATTGGATTTTTGATGGGACTGGCTAATGGATTTGCCATTATTCAGGCACAATGCTTCGGAGCCAAGGATATGAGGCGGTTAAGAAAATCTTTAGCGGCATCATTTGTACTAGGTGGTGGAATTACCTTAGTACTTACCGTTTTGGGACTTGTTTTCCTAAATCCCATTCTTCGGTTTTTAAATATTTCAGAACAGTTAATGAGAACCGCCAGAGAGTATATTTTCATTATTATGGCAGGAATGATTGTGACATTACTGTATGATGTATGTGCAGCAGTAATGCGTGCGATAGGAGATACCATTACGCCACTTATTATTTTGGCAATATCGGTAGTGCTGAATATCGTAGGCGATATGTTTTTTTATCTGTGTGTTAAAGACAGGAGTGCGAGGAGCAGCAATCGCTACAGTATTGGCGCAGTTAATAGCATTGATAGTATGCATAATTTTCATGCTAAAGAAATACGATATACTTCGTTTGCACCGAGAAGATTTTGCATTCATGGAAAAAAATATGATTGGAGAAATGTTAAATTCCGGTCTATCCATGGGCTTTATGAGTTCCCTGGTAAATATCGGTTCTCTTTCCTTGCAGACAGCAATCAATAAGCTGGGAGAAGATATTATTGTAGCTCATACGGCAGCAAGAAAAATATCAGAGATATTTATGATTATGTTTAGTGTATTTGGGCAGGCAATGGCTACTTATTGTGGTCAGAATCTTGGCGCAGGCGAGATAGAAAGAATTAAGAAAGGGATTAAGGTTGCCATTGTCTATACATGCATTTGGTGTACCTTTACGATTATCGCAAGTTATACCATTGGTTCCTGGCTGGTTCACTTGGTAACCGGAAGTAAAAATACCGTAATTATAGAAAATGCAACCAATTATTTGAAGTTTGATACACTGTTTTATTATGTAACAGCATTTATCTGTATTATTCGAAATGCGTTACAGGGAATCGGAGATCATATTACACCATTAGTATCCAGTTCCTTGGAAATGATTGGGAAAATTGTATTGGCATGGCTGTTAGTACCATGTTTAGGATATACCGGAGTCATTCTTTCAGAACCAATCGTATGGTTTATTATGGTGATTCCGTTAATAGTACAGATTTTGCGAACACCGGTATTGAAAGTAAAAGAAGGATAAGCAATGTTTAAAGCAAGAAACAAAGAAACAAAAAAATATGAAATGGATATGTGTAGTGGTTCCATTTTAAAGAAAATGCTACTATTTACAGTACCTCTTATGTGTTCCAGTATTTTGCAGTTATTATTCAACGCAGCAGATGTGATAGTAGTTGGAAGCTTTGTAGGCGATAATGCTCTGGCTGCAGTAGGTTCCAATACAGCGTTGATTAATCTGCTTACAAACTTTTTCCTTGGGTTTTCCATTGGAGCAAATGTTTTAGTTGCACGTTTTTATGGAGCAAAACAGGAAAAAGAATTGAAAGAGACAGTACATACTGCCATTATGGTTAGCATATATAGTGGTATTGCCCTGACGTTAATCGGATGCATTGGCGCAAAGCAGATTTTAATCTGGATGAAAACACCCAAGGATGTACTTCCGTTAGCAACCTTGTATCTTAGAATTTACTTTATCGGAATGACAGCAACAATGCTTTATAATTTCGGTAGTGCAATTTTAAGAGCGGTGGGAGATACCAGACGACCACTATACTATTTGACAGCAGCAGGGATTATCAATGTGGCACTGAATCTTTTATTTGTCATTGTTTTAAAGATGTCAGTGGCAGGAGTAGCACTTGCAACGGTAATTTCCGAGTGTATTTCGGCGTTTTTGGTTATTCGTTGTATGCGAAGAAGCGAAGGTGGTATTCGCCTGGAATGGAAGAGCTTACGGATTTATCCACAGAAGTTTTTGAAAATATTGCAGATAGGGTTGCCGGCAAGCTTTCAGGGAATCATTTTTTCTATATCCAATGTAATTATTCAGGCATCGGTAAATTCCTTCGGAGCAACCGTAGTGGCAGGAAATTCAGCGGCGGCAAATATTGAAGGATTCGTATATGTATCTATGAATGCGTTCCATCAGGCAGCCATTTCCTTTACCAGCCAAAACATAGGAGCGGCAAAATATGAACGAGTTAATAAAATCCTATATACGGCGGAGCTTTGTGTTATTGTAGTAGGAATTGTACTTGGAAATATGGCAGTATTTTTCGGACATCCATTACTTGGAATGTATACCTCCAGCGAGATTGTTATGGAGGCTGGAATGAAGCGAATGGGTGTGATTGCCAAAACTTATGCCTTATGTGGAATGATGGATGTTATGGTAGGCTCACTACGCGGATTGGGATATTCCGTTATGCCGATGCTGGTATCGTTGGTAGGAGCCTGTGGATTAAGGCTGTTGTGGATTTTTACCTTTTTCCAGCACGCTCCATTTCACACAACAACGTCTTTGTATTTAACCTATCCGGCTAGCTGGATTATTACTTTTTCAGCACATGTAATATGCTTTATGATTGTAAGAAAAAAATTAGCAAAAAGATGGGGAAAATAACGAAAAGAAAGAGTCCGAGAAAGAGTCCGAACGGACTCTTTTTTCTAAGATATATATTATTCTAATACAAGTAAAAGTGCCATTTTAAATTTTCCATTTGCAGTAACACTATGAAGACCATTTTTCTCAAAGCGGAAACACTCACCGGCTTTTAATTCATAATCGGTCCCTTCATATCCGATGGTTGCGTTTTCTAAAATGATTTCTGTATACACCAGTCCTTCTGATGTTTGCATTCCACATAAAGTTTTTGGTGGAACAACCAGTGCCATATCTGGTTTTAGAAAGACTTCTTTTTGGTTTTTTCCAATAATAAATGTTCCTTGTCCGGCAGCACCTATATACATAGTCATTCGGTCATAGCTTTCCTGACTGATAGATGTATCTTTTCCCATGGAAAAATAAGTTATTTTGGGTATACATTGTCTCTTATCAACGGAAAATATAATAAGTGTGATAACTAATGCGCCGGAACAAAAGGTTCCGGTGGAATGTTGTGTTCGCCAATCATTTTTTCCATCCAAATCATATCATACCAGCGATTCAGCTTAAAACCGCAATTATGAAAATGTCCGATTGTGGTAAATCCCAAAGCTTTATGAAAAGCAATACTGCCAGGATTCGGATAAGCAATGCAGGCATTTAGATTTAATACATGCTGTTGTACCAGTTGTTTTTCCAGTTCCGCATAGAGTAATTTTCCCACACCTCGACCATGAAAGTTCTGTTGTATGTAAATAGAAGTTTCTGCACACCAGGCGTAAGCCGCCCGTGGATGAAAAGAAGAAGCATATGCATATCCCACAGGTGCGTTCTGATATTCAGCCACTAAGTATGGATATTTTTCAAGTGTCTGGGTAATACGTTCTGTAAATTCTTCTACAGAAGGAACTTCATATTCAAATGTAATGGCAGTGTCTGTTACATAAGGCGCATAAATTGTAAGAAGAGCAGCTGCGTCTTCAGGAACTGCTGTTCTTATGGTAATGGTATCTGTGTACATAAGTTAACCTTTCTTTTGAAAAAGATTCGTATCTCCGTCTGTTGTATAGATGTGGTGAGCCCAAAGAGTCACCACTCCGGTATAAATAATGCCAATGGCTTCTGTTGCAATGAGTGGTAAGACATCCATCTGGTAAAGTCCTGCAAAAATATCCAGTCCGGTATGAAGAAGAATTGCCACAGGGAAAAGCCATTTTTTCTCCGGTTTTTGAACAGCATAGTAAACAATTACAGAGAGTGCAATATGGAAAATAAATGCATAAGCACGTTCTAATACCGTTAATGCACAAGTACCTACGGTCATAGAAGAAATCAAAGAGACAATGGATTGTAAAGAAGTAAGCTCGTCTCCGGTAGTAGAAGAAAGGAGAGAGTTAATACTTCCATTATGAATCATAAGAGCAATGGAAAAATATTGAATAAATCCAAAGCCTACCACAGACATAGATTCAAATCCACCGTGTCCGATACCATAAGTAATAGCTGTTTCTTTTCCGGAAGTTTTCTTCTGTAAAAAGCGAAATGCTACAAAGCGTCCGGTTTCTTCAAAAAGTCCTGCAACGAGTCCGGCATACAGGGCATATAAAATCGGTGTAGCCGTAATGATGCGGGAAACAGGGTTGTCCATATAAAGAAAGAAAATGTGCGGAAACATTTCCAAAATACGGGCAAAGATTAAAAATATGATAGCCCCTGTAAGTGCGGGTAATACTTTTGCTTTCATTTTTACGCACCAAACAATCAGTACCAGAATAGGAACAGAAATTGTAAGAATGCCAACAGAAAGTATAGCGGATAATGTTGATGTTGACATAAAAATGTCCTCCTTTTTTATATAAATTTAGTATAGCAGAATATTTTGTACAGGAATAGGGAAATTTATTTTATGTGACATAAAAAGTAG
>JAAYPT010000097.1 GCA_012519695.1 Clostridiales bacterium
AAGGAATCTGGTACTGTGCAGGATATGCAGTAGGAACCTATGCAGGAACGAAAGGGATTGCAGAGGCAGGAAAAGCAGTGAAGGGGAAAGTGAAAGTAAAGGGGAAAGTTGGGGAGAGTGGTATAAACTCTTATGCCGATTTTAGTAAAGCAGTAAGCGATATTGGTACGAGAAGTGATTTGACTGATGCCCAGAAGATAAAGGAATTACAAAAACTGTTTGAAAACTCAAATTACAAAGCTGATATAAATGTGCCAAGTAATATTCAATATGTAAAAGGTTTTGATATGAAGGGAAATGTAATATATGACTGGCCGCCTAAATTAGGCTTTGATGAAAGCACAATCAAGCCTATTACCAGAACAGATGGTTTGTCCGATACTTGGGATAGATATGGATATATGGGTGGCTCTAATTTTGCAGACGTTCCATCAATGGGTAAATACACATATAGTGAAAGAGCAATTCCTTATGTAGAAAATGAAGCGGCTTATCATACAGGAACTTTTAATAATGTAACGTATTTTGATAAAATTGATACAATAAAAAATGGAGATATAGATACATTTAATGCGTTGCTTCATAATGAAGGGATATCTAGGTGGGACTTGGATGATTTTGAAGAACTATGTGATAGTTATGATTCGTTTATATCAAAAGCCAATAAGGAATTGGGAGATAGTGTAGATGCAACCTATGGTATAAAAGGCCAAGCAGCAGAATGGGGAAATATGACTGGTGGAGCGGGACAAATTGTTACCCCTTTTGGTGGAGATGTATTAGAAAAAATAGGAATATTAAAGGAGAATTAAGTGTGGATAAAAACGAATTAATTTCTAGTATGCTATCATTTAAAGATAACATAGGCATGTGGAAAATAGTATTAAATCAAATTACAGATGCAGATTTTGTTATAGGATATGGTTTTGATAATAATGAAAAATTATGGAAGGTTTATCAAAATAATGAAAGAGGAATGAAGGCTGAATGGACGTTTGAGAATGAGGAAGAGGCATTAGAGAAATTATATAAAAAAGTAAAATTTCAGTACAAAATAATAAATTAAATAAGGTCTTTTCAAAATCCATTTATCAAATAAAAACATAGTATCAGCGGTGTTTTTGACCCTAAAAGTCACGAACAACGCTGATTTTCTGTCCATCTTTATAAATCAGTCAGTTGCATCAGTAGAGAAAAACACAACTGCATGCCCATACGGAAGACAACTGCTGTATAAGCAGATTCCTGTGCTTGGATGGCATCCATCCATTGGGTTATGACTTTATGCTGTTCATCCGATAAATTAAGCTGTTGATATTGCACGCTGAGTTCATTTTCTTTCATTGTGGCTTCCAGATAATCGGCGTCTTGCTTCACGTTTTGGTGGCTGTTGTTATAAGGTCGTTCTTCCAAGTAATTAAAGAATAGTTGAAAAGCGTCCATGTTCATTTGAATGCACCTCCCTTCTTGACAACACACGATACCGAAAAAAGAAAATATAGTCCATTCACACAAATGAACAAGAATGATGGAAGAAAAGCATCAGAATGAACAAATGCTTATCTTATATACCGTTTCCTATTTTATTTATTATGACTCCACATAAGGGCATCCAACTCCCTCCCCCTTTTAACCAACAAACTATCAAGCAAGGGAAGTAGTAAAAAAATCAAAGAAAAAGAAGAAATAAGGAGGAAAGGATATTGATTTGATAGTTGATGGAGCATTTGTTCAGGAAGAATATGATACAGAACGGGATTGGATTGACTCAAGAAACCAGAAAATCGGGAAAAACAGTTGCACAATGGGACAAGGAATGGATAGGTATTGGTCCATTAAAGAAGGCAAATCTAACACCATACAATCACTGCGTAGGTCTATATCGTCATGTGGTGAATGGTAAGACGATGTATGTTGACCGCGCAATTGAATTACATAATGGTGGATTTAGAAAGCGATTGAGTGATTATCGAAGAGAAAGTAATAGTGCTAGAAAACATTTATCTGGACGGACTATTAATGAGCATCTAAATGATATTACAACTTATATTCTAATTATAGGAGATACAGAGGAAGCTGTACTTGAAACAAAAAGGTTGGAGGGGGAGTTTATTGCTTACTATGGATATCCTAAAAGGACTAAGTAACTAAATATCTAGAAGGGTATATGTTCGGTAGCTAAGGTGGTTAGAATGAGAAATATAGAGGATAGAAAAGATAAGTCAATAGTAGATTCATTCCTTGAAAGAATTTGGGGAAAAGAAAGCGATCGTTCAAGATACGAATCTCATATCTTATTTTGACCTTGCTTCCAAGATAGATACTAATGTCACAATGTAGTTATATTGAAATGGACAGAAAATATTTTAGGAAAGTAAGGTGTATTATATGGAGAAAATTTTTGTGGAAAATGGAATTAAAATAGTGAAACGTGATAATGTTTACTATATGATTTATGATGCAGGTGAAATATGTGATAGAATGGAGGAAATTCAAATAACTGAAGAGGAAGTTGTTTTAGCTCAAAAAAGTTCAATGGATGCATATAATATAATTATTAAACATCAAAACGAGATGATGTTTGGAAATAGTGAACAAGCATAATTTTTTCTGAATTGCAAAGAGTTAGAATTGAGTATTCTAGATATTTATTGTTTTGCCAGATAGCGATTGGTTTTAAATATGTCTCCACTTATATTTATTTCAAAGACTTAAAACGCATTGTTCATGGAACTTAGTGCTGTGGAGATGATGCATTTTTTGTATGCAAAAAATGAACCCAAACGGTGGTATTTCAGATATAGAAATCAGTTAAAAAAGTGGTAATTTAATCGTTCCACAGAACAGATGTTTCGATAAACATTACTGTTATTTAATTATGATATACTTTACAGGGAAGCTGAGATTATAAGCTTTGATAGAGAGTATACATGATTTAAAATAGTAGAAAGGAAAGAAATTATAATGAAACAATTAGATAACAGATCGATAGAGATAAATGGTGAAATAATTAAATTTGATATTGATATTAGGAAAATAGTAGAATATAGAGATTTTTTTGTTATATTACTACGGGAAAAAAAGGAAGTACCTAATAATATAATAGCATATGATTATTGTGGAAAAGAAATATGGAAAATAAACGATATAGTTCAGGCAAAAATCCCAAGGGGATATGATGAAATAGAAAAAAATTAGATAATATTTTAATTGCGCATTATGAACTTGGAATTATTTTTGAAATAGATGTATATAAAAGACAAATAATTCAAAAAGAATATTTAAGATAAGCAGAGTGATTAGAGACATATGAATGCGAAGGAATCTGGTACTGTGCAGGATATGCAGTAGGAACCGATGCAGGAACGAAAGGGATTGCAGAGGCAGGAAAAGCAGTAAAGGGGAAGGTGGAAGTAAAGGGAAAAGTACATTAAATAAACATGCGGGTAAACATGGATATACATCTCCAGAAGAATACTTAAAAGATGCAAGAAACTTTTTGGAGAAAAAACCGACTTCAACTATACAATCTTTTGTATCTAATGAAGGAACGTATTTTAGATATGATACAACGACTAATGAGTTTGGTATAATAAATGAGTATGGTGGAATATCCACTTATTTTAAGCCCGAAAATGGAATGGCATATTGGCTGGAGCAAATTGAAAAATATGCACCAAAATAAATTTTAAGGAGAGAGTTTTATGAAAAGATGTCCATGTTGTGGTTACTTAACTATTGATGATACAGATGAATTAATTACAGATATTTGTGATGTTTGCTTTTGGCAATATGATGAAGTGGCTCAAAATATGCCCGATAGAATTATTGGAGCAAATAAGGTGTCATTGAATACTGCTAAGAAGAATTATAAGTTGTTTGGAGCTACAGAAGAACGTTTTATAAATATGGTTCGTCAACCATATGAGGATGAGATATAAACTATAAAAATGTTCGATTGTTATGGAGAATGTTATGTAAAAGTCAGTAGATGTAAAATGTCTATTGACCTTTTGATAATTGAAAACCTACACAGTTATCTCTAAAAATTTTAACAATCATATAATTATTTCAGAATATGACAGCTTGGCATCTATAAAAGCAGTGTACGATGCAGCATCTGATGTGGATTTGTTTTATGGCAAAGAATGTCAAAAATGGTAATATATTATTTTAATTATGTCTCCACATAAGGACACCAAAAAACAAAATTGAATATTGATTCTTCAAAATTGGAGAACTTCTGAACAAAAAACAGGGTATTAGTCAGTTGAAATAGTCATAAAAAATATACCAGTGTTATAAAAATTACTGGTATATTTTTTATGGCTGGGAGATGCAGTAACCAGTTTCGTAGGTGGTGTAATCGAAGGAGTCATAGGAGTTATAGACGGAATAGGAGAATTCCTTTTTGGCATAGGAGAATTTGCAGTTTCCGAATGTGTTGTGTTGGTAAATAAGGGAATGGGGAGCGAACCACCTGATTGGGCACTGAAGAATGTAAAAGGAATGAAAGAGCAGATAGGTGCGATTCTGGATGACCCAATGTTACTGGTAGAGGGGATGGCACAGGGAATCAGTGATACATATGAAAGTGAAGGAATCTGGTACTGTGCAGGATATGCAGTAGGAACCTAT
>JAAYPT010000098.1 GCA_012519695.1 Clostridiales bacterium
CTTTTAATCCCATTTCCGAGAACTTTGTTGCTGCAATGGCTCCTCCAAGCGTAACCAAATCCACCATTGCAAAAACCACCTTAAGTCCACGTTCCATGTCTGTCAAGTCTTCTCCGGTTATCAGGTCCTCTCCGGTACATGCCTCTATGATAGGTTTAATGATTGTGATATCCAACACGGATGAAACAAAGTTTAAAAACGGGTTACTGCTGTCATGGGTAAATTCTCCCTGCCTATAAAACTGCTCCAAAAATTCCTGTTGGGTAAGATTATTGTCTTCTCCCAAAGCCCCGCTGTTTGATACAAAATTTTGACAAACAACAAATAACGAAAAATATCTGTCATACTTTTCGTTACTTGTCCTCTTCTAATTACTAGAAATAGCTTCAACAAAACTACATTTTCTAATACCCCTAAAACTATATCCTGTCTATCATTCTATCTTCTCTTTTTCCTCTATAATCTCCACGTCTTTCTTTGGAAATTTTCCCTCATAATAATATTTGTCACATCTTTGTAATCCTAAGACTTCTGCCACTTTACAATCTGCTGTTCCCACAAAATAATATTCTTGATTTTCTTTTTCTACATTAACTTTATAATTGTTTATTACTGCATATGTTGCATATCTGTACAACTATTCTATTTCTTCTAATGAAACTTTTTTACTATAAACACCACTTCCGTATTTATCTATAAATGTTGAGTCCATTATTTTATCATTTTTAGTAAGGATAATTATATTTCCATCACTATCCCTATTTACCTTAAATTTTCCATGATATATACAAAATCTACCATTTTTTATCATATGTTTCCCTCACATGGTGTCCACTTCTGAACAATACAATCTACATCTTTTAATTCCACATACTTATAGAACTCATCTTTATCTCTCATTGTCATATTGTATTTTTGTCTCAAAAGCACATTGCGTGTATAAAGCATAATTTTACTTCCTTGAATAACAGAACCAATAAATGTATCACCGCCATAAATTACCTCTGTTTCTTTTTCAAAGACACCTTCTACTTCATCTAATGTAATAATTTTCATGAATTTTTCTTCTTTTTCAGATATTCTTCTAAAGCCTGCTTCTAATGATTTTATGTCATCCGAGTATAATGCATAGCTCCCATCAGTCTTTTTTCGAAATTCATATTCCGTTCCTTGATATATTGCTATTTTTCCTAATGTTTTCATTTTATTACCTTCTATTCACCATTTTTCAAGTTTTCCCGTGCAGTATGCATTATTTTGATTCAATCATACTTCTATTTTCTTGAACTACTTCTATTTTATCCTTGGCAATTTCTTTCTCATACAAGTACTTATCTGTTCTATTCAATCCAAGTATATCAGCAATTTTTCTATCACCTGTGCCTACAAAAAAAGTATCTTTCAACTCTTTCCTAATACTAACCTTATAACCATTAATCAAACCATAAGTTCTACACTCATATGCTTCTTGAATTTCATTTGGCAAAATTATTTTACTATACACTCCGCTATTATATTCATCAACAAACGTTGCATCTATTATTTCGCGATTTGTTGTAATTATAATTAAGTTTCCATCATTATCCTCATTTAATTCGTACTCATTTCCATTATATACACAAAATTCACCATTTTTTATCATTCCCTTTTTCCTTTATTTCCTCCATAGGCGGTAATGCATTTAGCATGTTTTTCCTTTTAACGTTTCAATTTTTTCTCATTTTTCTTCTTATTCTCTGGGTATAAATTCTATGCCATACTTTATTTTACATACATTATCCCATCGAACAATATCTTTCCATGCCTCTTTCTTCACTACTCCATCTGTAAATATTATTTCGTTCATTAGTTCTTCTTTTTTCTCTTTAAGAGCTTTTTTCAACTCTAGTACCAGTTCTGCTATATCTATTTGAAATGTAGCTATTTTATGTTTTTCATCAAACAAAACATCCATAATATATGCAACTGCTATATATAACTCTTCTGCTGTTCCATTCACCATATTTAACAAGGCATTTTGAAATTTTTCTTTTATAGTAGTATCCTCTTCATATTCTACATAGATTGCATCTGTTAAAACTTTTCCTGTATCTGTTGGTAATACTCCTGGAACATATTGAGACAATTCTATCTTGTACTCCTCTTTTCCACATAAGAATTCTATCAATTCTCCTCTTTTCACTGCCTGTAACATCAACTCTTTAATTTGCATTGTTTTATCTCCTTTTAATTTCTCTCCCATTTGTTCCATAATCCATGCTACAAGCTGCTGTTCATTATGGTACATAGTGTTGTAGGCATTTTGAATTTATGCTCCCGCTGTTTGATACAAAAGTTTAACAAACAACAAATAACGAAAAATATTTGTCATACTTTTCGTTACTTGTCATCTTCTAATTACAAAAAATAGCATTAACAAAACTACATTTTCTAATACCCCTAAAACTACATTCTGTCTATAATTCTATCTTCTCTTTTTCCTCTATAATCTCCACATCTTGCCTTGGAAATTTTCCCTCATAATAATATTTGTCGCATCTTTGTAACCCCAAGGCTTCTGCTACTTTACAATCTGCTGTTCCCACAAAATAATATTCTTCATTTTCTTTTTCTACGTTAACTTTATAATTATTTATTACTGCATATGTTGCATATCTGTACAACTCTTCTATTTCTTCTAATGAAACTTTTTTACTATAAACACCACTTCCGTATTTATCTATAAATGTTGAGTCGATTATTTTATCATTTTTAGTAAGGATAATTGTATTTCCATCACTATCCCTATTTACCTTAAATTCATTTCCATGATATTTACAAAATTTTCCATTCCGTATCATTTCTATTTTCCTTTCACTTTTACAAAATGTTCACCATCAAATATTGCGACAACAGTATCTTTTCCATTAACTACTTTATGCAATTCTGCACCTTCATTTGGTGTAATTCGTGCATCAAGTGTCCATTCAGGTACAACTTCTCCGTTTCTAGCTGCTGTAAATCCATTTAACGTACAAGGCGGTCCATCTGTATTCATTCCACCAAAATCTTTTCCATATGGAATACTTATTTTATCTATTTCTTCTGTTTTAAATTTAATATATCCATAAGTATCTCCACCTTCCGGATACGGTCTTACTCCATCACCTGTTACATAATCCAGTCGCGATGACTCCACAACATTATTATATCCTTTTATGTGTGATACATCATCATATCTTGCCACATAACCGCCAATTGCAGCCCATCCATCTTCTCCTATATACTTGTCTATATCCGAAGCCGGTATTGTCTTTTGAATATAAGTGTTAGCATCTATCTTTGGAACTGCCTCGCGTATTGCCTTCATCTGTGCGATTTGCTCCTTTGTTAAATCCTTTACATCCGTCAATCTTAACTTATTAAATTCTTCTAATGTTAATCCCTGCTGTTTTAACACTTCTCCCAAATTTTTATTTGCAAAGCTAGAATTTGTTGTTTCATCCAACACATCCCCGATTTTTTTAACCTCAGCATCACTCAGCGTCTTTGCCCCAATCTCTATTCCATCTGCATTTTTAAATAACAACTTATTTCCCGAAATACTTACTGTAATTCCTGTTGCAAGACTCAACATCATTGTTACAGGTACCGGCCAGTCAAAGGCTTCTCCCAGCGCACCCACGCCGCAGGCTGCTGTATTTCCCGCAAAGTCTATCAGGGCTGTTTTTCCAAATGCCTTAAGTCCTTCTTTTAATCCCATTTCCGAGAACTTTGTTGCTGCAATGGCTCCTCCAAGCGTAACCAAATCCA
>JAAYPT010000099.1 GCA_012519695.1 Clostridiales bacterium
AGGGAAACAATAAGGGAAAGCTCACCTGCGATAAATCCAGTGTTTTCAAGGGTTTGCAGAGAATTTAATAACAAAATATAATAGATATTAAATCTCTTAAAACAGGTGAAATCTCAATCGGAATTTGTGGAGGTAACTACGATGATAGATATTAGAATAATGTCAATAGCAGATTATGATGAAGTATATAATTTATGGGTTAATACTCCAGGAATGGGATTAAATTCAACAGATGATAGCAGAGAGGGTATTGAAAAGTATTTAAGACGTAACCCTACATCAAGTTTTGTAGCAGAATGTGATGGCACGATAATTGGAGTGATTATGGCTGGTCATGACGGAAGACGAGGATATATACATCATACTGCTGTTTTACCAGCTTATAGAAATCAAGGAATAGCAAAAGGACTTGTTGATTGTGCTATAGCTGCTTTAGATAAAGAAGGCATAAATAAAGTAGCTTTGGTTGCTTTTAAAAAGAATGTTATAGGAAATGGTTTTTGGGAGAATATTGGATTTGTAGATAGAGATGATTTGGTATATAGAAATAAAAATATTCATGTATTAAATAGAATTGATACATAATTCTATGAAGAATTAGTCAACTTCCAGCTTAGCGGGAAGTGGCAGAAAATGAAAAATCGGAAGTTAGCGAGGCACATATAATGAATATTAAAACAGACAGAATGATCATTCGTGATTTTACTATGAATGATATAAACGATTTGCAGGATATTTTGGGCGATGCTGAAACAATGAAAAACTGCGAGCCCGCATATACGATTGAGAAAACGGCTGATTTTTTGCAAAAATTCTGCATAGAAAAAAAGGGGCTGTTGCTGCGATACATAAAGACACCGCCAAAGCGATTGGATATATTCTCTTCAACGAGTTCGATGACGGCGTGTATGAAATCGGATGGTTTTTCAACAGGACTTTCTGGAGACAGGGATTCGCTTATGAATCCTGCAAAGCAGTCATTGACTATGCTTTTGATAAGATGAATGCACATAAAGTATTTGCCGAAACAATCGACGGAATGAAATCCGTTAACCTTATGAAAAAGCTGGGAATGAAAACGGAAGGAATTCAAAGAAGCCAAACGAAAGACAGCTCTGGAAACTGGGCGGATGTATACTTTTATGGACTCCTTTCAGAAGATAGACAGTAACGCAAATTCCTGTTTACAGAGGTAAGGAGAACACATGAATACATATTTCCCATTATTTATTAATATAAAAGAAAAAGATATTTTGGTGTTTGGTGGAGGAAACATTGCCACCAGACGAATAAAGGCAATGCTTCCCTATGGAGCATGTATTCGGATAATTGCGCCGGAAATTTCAGAAGAATTGCAGCAACTTGCAGAACAGAATGGAAATCTGATATTAGATTATCGCAAGTATAAATTAAGTGAGTTACAAAAGCCGGATTTTGTATTGGCAGCAACGAATGATGAAAAGGTAAATCAAACGATTTTCAGAGAATGTCGTCACAAAGGAATCTTGGTAAATGTAGCATCAAATCGCGAACTGTGTGATTTTTATTTTCCGGGAGTTGTGCAGCAGGGCGATATTACAGTGGGAATTACAGCCAATGGAAAGAATCACAAAAAGGCAGCAGAAGTAACAGAACAGATTCGAAAGTTATTAGGGTAACAGATTGGAGAAAGATATGCTTATTCGGCATGATCAAAATGGAAAATTGTATTTATATGACATTATTAATATAAAAAAGGAAACGAGCACCCCGCTTAGGCAAATCCATACGGTAAAAACCCATTTCCTTTTAAATTATTGTAAAATGATTTAAATAAAATTGCAAGCTTTTTATAAAAAATCAATGGAGGAAACCATTTGTGAAAGTAATAAAAATAGGAACCAGAGAAAGTCGCCTAGCTGTAATTCAAGCAGAAATGACAGCAGATTATATTCGGAAAAACTGCAAGGAAATAACACCGGAGTTAGTAAAAATGAAAACTACCGGTGATAAAATATTAAATAAAACATTGGATAAAGTTGGAGGAAAGGGACTTTTTGTAAAAGAGTTAGATACTGCCTTGTTAGAAAAACGCAGTGACGTTTCTGTTCACAGCTTAAAGGATGTGCCGATGGAAGTTGCACAGGAATTGCCGTTGCTTGGTTTTTCTAAGAGAGAAGATCCAAGAGATGTATTAGTACTTCCCAAGGGAGTAGAAGATATAGATAAGACCTTGCCGTTAGGTTGTTCCAGTGCCAGAAGAATCATACAATTGAGAAAACTTTTCCCGGATATGGAAGTAAAAAGTGTACGGGGCAATGTACTTACACGATTGGAAAAATTAGATTGTGGGGAATATAGTGCATTGATATTGGCAGCAGCAGGATTAAAGCGTTTAGGATTGGAAGAGCGTATTAACAGATATTTTACTACAGAAGAAATGATTCCGGCAGCAGGGCAGGGAATCTTGGCAGTACAGGGAAGACAAGGAGAAGATTATTCCTGGCTGACAGATTTTTTCGATGAAGAAAGTACTTACTGTGCTCTGGCAGAGCGTAGTTTTGTGCATACCCTGAATGGAGGTTGTAGTTCTCCTATTGCAGCTTATGCAGTAATAAAAGAAGGTGAGTTACAACTAACAGGACTTTATGCGACAGAAGGAAGTATGGATTATGTAACAGGAAAAATTATAGGAAGCCCGGGAAAAGCAAAAGAATTGGGAAAAAAATTGGCAGAGCAGCTTAAGGATATAAAGAGTGGTGAATAGACAGAAAGGATAGAAAGAAAGTACAATGAATGGAAAAGTATGGCTGGTAGGGGCAGGACCTTCCGATGTAGGACTACTTACGGTGAAAGGAAAAGAAGTATTAGAAAGAGCTCAAGTGGTGGTATATGATCGTTTGGTGGGAGCAGGGATTTTAGCATTAATTCCCCAAGAGGCAGAAACCATCGATGTGGGAAAACGTGCCGGAAATCATACCATGCCGCAGGAAGAAATAAACCGATTACTGCTACAAAAGGCACAAGAAGGAAAAGAAGTAGTACGTTTAAAAGGAGGAGATCCATTCTTATTTGGACGTGGAGGAGAAGAATTAGAATTATTAACAGAACATGATATTCCATTTGAAATCGTACCGGGAATCACTTCTGCAATTTCCGTACCGGCTTACAATGGAATACCGGTAACTCATAGAGATTATACGTCATCCGTACATATTATTACGGGGCATAAAAAGAGAGATGAGAAATTAGAACTGGATTTCGAATCCCTTGTGCACTTAAAGGGCACATTGGTATTTCTAATGGGTGTATCTGCGCTTTCTGATATTTGTAATGGATTACTTCAGGCAGGAATGGAACCAAATATGCCTGCGGCTATATTACAACAGGGAACCACTGCCGGACAGAAGAAAATTATTGCCACAGTAGCTACTTTAGAGCAAGAAGTAGAAAAGCAAGGAATCGAAACACCGGCAATTATTGTAGTGGGAAAGGTGTGTGAACTTGGAAATCGTTTCGCATGGTATGAAAAAAATCCACTGTTTGGAAAAAGGGTGATTGTAACCAGACCAAAGGAACGAAGTGGAACATTGTGTGGAAAACTAAGACAAGCAGGGGCAGAAGTTGTGGAAATGCCTACGATAAAAACGGTTCCGATTTTGGAAAATAAGGCATTAGAAAAAGAAATACAAAGATTAAAAGAGTATCAGTATTTGGCATTTACGTCTCCGGCAGGAGTGAAAGTATTTTTTGATATGTTAAAAATGTATCACACAGATATTCGTTCTATTGGTTCAGCGAAGATTGCAGTTATTGGAAAAGGAACCAAAAGAGAATTAGAAGAACGCGGAATTATGTGTGATTTTATGCCGGAAATCTATGATGGAGAACATCTTGGTGTGTTATTAGGAGAAACGGCAAAAGATGGAGAACGCATTCTGATTCCAAGGGCAGCAGAGGGAAATCTACAGCTTATAGAGGAAATAGAAAAAAGAACTAAGGCAGAGATTACTGACTTGCCAATTTATGAGACTGTGTATGAATCAGCAAGATTTGAACCGGAACATGTAGATATGGCGGTATTTACCAGTGCATCTACCGTAAAGGGATTTGCAAGAGCAATTAACAAACTGGAAGTAAAAAACATTTTAGCAGTTTGTATCGGCAAACAGACACAGGCAGAGGCAGAAAAACTAGGGATGAATACCATAACTGCAAAAGAAGCAACGATTGATAGTTTGGTGGAATGTTGTGTAGAAGCAGGAAAAGGAAGAGGATAATGAAGTATATATTTCTTTCTTAACAATTGCCGGATGGTATGGAATGAACTTCCGCTATATGCCGGAATATGCATGGAAGTATGCATATCCGGTAGTGATAGTGGTAAGTATTCTCATAATTATAATTGAAACTATTTATTTTAAGAAGAAAAAGATGCTTTAGAAAGCAACGTCTTTCACAACAGACTTTGTTTTCCATTTGCCTTGGAAGAAACGAATAATTCCGGCGGCTCCGGCAAGTATCCAGGTAAGACCGTTTGTATACCATACACCCCACATACCAACAGCAGGAATTGCCATCAAAAGGTAAGCAAAGCCGATTCTTCCAACTACTTCGGTAAGTCCGTTTATCATGGCGTAAGCAGCGTCACCAACACCATTTAACATACCTCGTGTAATATAAATCATACCCAGTGCAAAGTACATAAAACTGGTAATACGAAGTCCTCTTGCCCCGATTTCAATAACATCAGGCTCATTTACAAAGAGTCTTACAATTGGGTCACCAAACAGGAACATAACAGCAATCATCATAAGGCTAAAGACAAGGACAACGAGAGTGCTTTTTTTACAACTGGTACTAACGCGATCATACTTTCCTGCACCTACATTCTGACCTGCAAAGGTAGATACAGCAGTTCCCAGAGAACCAAAAGGCTGCTGTACTAATTGTTCTACACGGCTGGTTGCAGTGTAGGCAGCCATTACAGTTGCACCATAGTTATTTACAACACTTTGTAAAGCAACACAGGAAAATGCAATCATTGCATTTTGACCGGCAACCGGAAGTCCAATTTGAAAACTCTTTTTAATAATGTCATTATCAACAGTAAAATGACGTTTTTCTAATCTTAAGTATGGGTTCCTGCTAAGGGCAAATAAAATAGAACCAATGGCAGAAATAAGCTGTGCAATCACGGTTGCCCAGGCAGCACCTGCAACACCCCAGTGGAAAACTAAAACAAATAAAAGGTCTAGTCCCACATTTATAAAACTGGATACAATTAAAAAAATCAGTGGGGTCTTGGAATCACCAAGAGCACGCAAAATAGAAGAAATTCCATTATAGATAGCTACAATAACAGTAGCACCACATACAATTTGCATATAAATAACGGCATCTTCCATGTTTTCAGCCGGCGTATTCATAAGATGCAAAATAGGTCTTGCAAATACAAAACTGATAATACTCATAACAGCTCCGGATATGGTAATAATGTATACAGAATTTGCAATAATTTTTTTTACATAATCATCTTTTCCGGCACCGAAAAATTGTGAAATCAAAATACCAATACCAGAAGCAAGACCAAGGCACAAGGAAAAGAATAAAAAGTTCAGATTTCCTACTGCGCCAACTGCACCCAGCGCATTGGAGCCTACGAATTTTCCAACAATAATGGAATCAACCATATTATAAAGTTGTTGAAAGATATTTCCAACCAGCATCGGAAGAGCAAATCTTAACAGCAATCCGACTTCATTTCCTTTTGTCATATCGCATACATATCTTTCGTTCATACTACTTGCCTCCTTAAGTTCATCAATGTGATAACAATATAGCAACTTTTTGAAAAAAGTAATATAATAGATTCGTGTAAAAATAGAACAAATCTATCGTTTACAGAAAAAGCACACTGTGCTATATTTAAAAGCAAATCATAACATAAATTATACTTACAACAGAAAAGAGGAAGAAATATGGAACTGATTACAAGACCACGGCGTTTGCGTGGAAATGTTTTACTGAGAAAGATGGTACGGGAAACCAGAATGGACGCATCCAGTCTGGTGTATCCAATGTTTGTAATAGAAGGAAATAATATAAAAGAAGAGATTCCAACCATGCCGGGACAATATCGTTATAGTGTGGATCGAATGGAAGAAAAACTTACACAGTTAGCAGATGCAGGGGTTAGCAGTGTAATGTTATTTGGGATTCCGGGGCATAAAGATGAAATCGGAAGTGGTGCTTATGCGGAAGATGGGATTGTGCAAAAGGCATTTCGCAAAGCAAAAGAAGTGTGTCCACAGTTATACATGATAGGAGATGTGTGCATGTGTGAATATACATCCCATGGACATTGTGGAGTATTATGCGGACATGACGTAGATAATGATAAGACATTAGAACTTTTGGCAAAAACCGCATTGTCACAGGTTCAGGCTGGTGCAGACATGGTAGCACCTTCTGATATGATGGATGGAAGAGTAGCAGCAATCCGCCAGAAGCTGGATGAGAATGGGTATATAAATACACCGATTATGTCTTATGCAGTGAAGTTTGCATCCTCTTTTTACGGACCATTTCGTGATGCAGCAGGTTCAGCACCTTCTTTTGGAGATCGTAGGTCTTATCAAATGGATTATCACAATCGTCGAGAAGCGTTAAAGGAAGCAATGCTGGATGTGGAAGAAGGAGCAGACATTATTATGGTAAAGCCGGCTATGGCATATGGAGATTTGATTCGCGAAGTGAAAGATAGAACGGATATACCGGTGGCATCCTATTCGGTTAGTGGTGAATATGCTATGGTAAAAGCGGCAGCACAGGCAGGTTTCATTGATGAAGCAAGTATTTTATGTGAGATGGCAGTAAGTGCTTATCGTGCAGGAACAGATATTTATATTACTTATTTTGCAGAAGAATTAGCAGGATATATGAAAGAAGGAAGAATCGGATGACAACAAATTCAGAAAGACTATTTCAAGAAGCAGTAAAAGTGATTCCGGGTGGAGTTAATTCCCCGGTGCGTGCATTTGGTTCGATTGGTTCAACACCAAGATTTATCAAATGTGCAAATGGAGCATATATTTACGATGAAGATGATAACAAGTATATTGATTATGTAGGTTCCTGGGGACCAATGATATTAGGGCATAATCAAAAAGCAGTTTTAGAGGCAGTAACAGAAGCATGTAAAATGGGATTAAGTTACGGTGCAGCAACAGCAGCAGAAGTAGAAATGGCAAAGCTGGTATGTGAATTAGTACCATCCATAGAAATGGTGCGCATGGTAAATTCAGGAACAGAAGCCGTTATGAGTGCTATCCGTGTAGCCAGAGGGTATACCCAAAGAAATAAAATTATTAAGTTTACCGGATGTTATCATGGACATTCCGATGGATTGCTGGTAAAAGCAGGTTCCGGAGTAATGACAGCAGGTGTACCGGATAGTCTCGGAGTTCCGGCAGGATGCACCCAGGACACGTTATCAGCTGTATACAATGATTTAGAAAGTGTGAAAGAACATTTTAAACGTTGTGGAGAAGAAATAGCAGCAATTATTGTGGAACCGGTAGCAGCTAATATGGGAGTCGTTCCACCGGAACCGGGATTTTTGGAAGGATTGCGCAGTATTTGTGACGAGTATGGTGCATTACTTATTTTTGATGAAGTAATTACCGGATTTCGTTTAGGAATCGATGGTGCACAGGGATATTATGGTATCAAACCGGATTTAACTACTTTTGGAAAAATTATTAGTGGAGGAATGCCGGTAGGAGCTTATGGTGGAAGAAGAGAAATCATGGAAGTGGTATCACCGGTAGGAGGTGTATATCAGGCAGGTACATTGAGTGGAAATCCAATTGCTATGGCAGCAGGATTGACACAGCTTACTATTTTAAAGGAACATCCGGAGTATTATAAAACATTAAATGAAAATGCAGAATGGTTTTTCGGGGAAATTGAAAAAACAGTAGCAGAAGCAGGACTGCCATATCAGGTAAACCATGTAGGTTCTATTGGTTCGTTGTTCTTTACCGGAGAAAAGGTAAGAGATTACGACAGTGCCAAAACATCAGATACAAAGGCATTTGCAGAGTATTGTAATTATATGCTCAATCATGGTATTTACTTAGCACCTGCACAATTTGAAGCAATGTTTCTTTCAATGGCTCACAGCAAAGAAATATTAGAAGAGACCCTTCAGACGATGAAACAGTATTTCCTATAAAATTTTTACAAAAAATTTAAAAAAACTTAAATACTTTTTGTGTGGACAAGGAGTATGATAAAAAAGGAAGGAATACGAAAGAACGGAGAGGGTAACGTGACGAGTGAAGAACGAAAACGACGAGAGGCGTATTTAGCCAGACGTAGAAAAAGAAAACGAAAAAGAATATTGCAAATGGTGCGAAAAACAGTAATTACATGCGGTGCTATATTAGCGATATTGTTAGTGATTATACATATTTCACAAAAGGTAGAAGCAACAGAAAATACAACAAAAGGAGCCAAGAAGGTTGTAGCATCCACCAACAGTTCCAGACAGAAAGTGATTACAGAAGCTCCGAATTATAAGGTAGAGCTCTTGACACCGAATGAATATTCCAGACCACAGATAGCTATGGATGAGGTCAGAGGAATTGTCATACATTATACAGCCAATCCCGGAACAACCGCTGAGCAGAATCGCAGTTATTTTGAAAGTTTAAAGGATAGTCATGAGACAAAGGCAAGCAGTCATTTTGTGGTAGGAATTGATGGAGAAATCGTACAGTGTATCCCAAGTTCAGAGATTTCATATGCATCGAATGATCGAAATAATGATACGATTTCTATTGAATGTTGCCATTTAGATAAAGACGGCAAATTTACACAGGAAACATATGATTCTTTGGTACATCTTACAGCATGGCTTTGCGGAAAATTTGATGTGTCGGTAGAAAATGTAATTCGTCATTATGATGTAACAGGCAAAGAGTGTCCGCTGTATTTTGTAGAACATGAGGATGCTTGGGAACAGTTCAAAAAAGATGTACAAAATTACTTAGATACTTATGGAGTAGAAGCAGAAGAAAATATTTCATAAAAATAAAGGGAGTCTGAAGAAGTTAAAATCAGACTTCTTTTATTTTACGCCAGTAACGGTGAAGATGCTGTGCTTGCACAGGTATTTGAAGAGCACCCTGATAACTTGAGAAACTCGCAATGTGTGTTTCTCATAAGTTTTGTAAAAATATGATAGATTTAGCAGAAAATTGACATATCTGTATCTTGTCAAATAAGAAAGTATAAAGTAAAATAAAAGTCAGATTATGAAAAAAAGGAGAAAAATATGATAGTGCAACAGTATGAAAATCTGAAAACAACAGATAGTCCCAGAAAGGAATTAATCGCAATAAAACAGGAATTGAAGGATGAGGTAGTTGTTTTAGAATGGCAGAAAATGTTGCAGGGAAACTATGATATTTTTTTGAAATTTTTAGAGCATGAAGATGCAAAAGTACGGAAAAATGCAGCATTAATTCTTGGAAAATTACAGGCGCAGGAGGCAGCCTTGCCTTTATATGAGGCATATCAGAAGGAAACACAGCGTTTTGTAAAAAGCGATTATCTTACCGCATTAGCTCAGTTAGATTATAAGGAGTTTATTCCGGAATTAGAGAAAAGATTGGCAGATTTAAAAGCGTACCAGCCGGCGGAAAATGAAGAAAAACATGTAAGAGAAGAAATGACTGCCTTACGAAAGATGGTTTCTGTTAAGAAAAGCCGAAAACATCTTGTATTTCAAGGATATCAGGAAGAATATGAAGTAATTTTGACTACAGGAAAAGTACATCAAGAAGTAACAAGTCGCCAGATTAGAAACGGAAAAACCCTCTGTATGAAAAGCGGAGTGCGAGTAAAAACCAATGATATTCGAGAATTATTGGAGATACCAACTTATCGGGAAATGTTATTTCTTTTAAGTATACGCACATTGCAGCCAAAACCGGAACAGGGGGCAGAGGCGTTAGCACAGTCAAACTTATTAGAGTTGTTAAGACGAGCACATAAGACAGAAGAAAAGTGTCGATTTCGATTAGGAATCCATAGCAGAATGTCCTTGGAAAAACGAGGCGAATTTGCCAAAAAGCTGGCATTTGCATTAGAAAAAGCAACTTCTTATCAATTAGAAAATTCTACTTCAGACTATGAAATAGAAATAAGATTAATGGAAAAAAGTGACGGTACCTTTCTTCCGTTAATAAAGTTTTTTACATTGCCGGATAAGCGTTTTCAATATCGCAAAAACACCATTGCAGCCTCTATCCGTCCGGAGCAGGCAGCTGTGATAGCAGCATTAGCCAAGCCATATATGGAACAGGATGCACAGATTATCGATCCGTTTTGTGGTGTGGGAACCATGTTGCTAGAACGAAATCGAGTTTGCCCGGCAAGGGTAATGTATGGTGTTGATATCTTCGGTAAGGCGATTTTAGGAGCACGAGAAAATACGGAGATTGCCGGACAAGCAGCATATTATATTAATCGAAACTTTTTTGAATTTACACATGAATATTTGTTTGATGAGATTATTACAAATATGCCGGAACGTGGGCAGAAAAGCAAAGAAGAACAAGATGCATTTTACGGAAAGTTTTTTGAAAAGGCCACTGAGATTTTAAGAGAAAAAGGAAGAATTATAATGTATTCCAACGAAAAGAATTTTGTAAAAAAACAGTTGCGAATTCAGAAAAACTTCACAATGTTACAGGAGTATAACATGGATGAAAAAGACAGATATTATCTGTTTATTATAGAAAAAAGGAACAATGAATAGGATGGAAACAGAAGAAATCGTAGTAAATCAGAATTCAAATAATATAAATACATATGCATCACTGGAAGAAATACTGAATAATGTAGGGTGCGGCATTTGTGTAATTGCCATGGAAGGCGAAGAAATCCTTTTTACCAATGAAAAGATGCGAAACTTTTTTTCATCTGGCATGTTAAAAGAAAAAATATGCGATGTATCAAAGAAAAAAGAAAATACCTGTGAAATATATATGAAAGAAGAACAGCAATGGTTCGAAATTCACAACAAGGAACTTAAGTGGGTTGACGGTAGAAATGTGGTGCTTTATACCGTTTATGATATAACGGAGAATAAAAAGTACCAACAAAAAATTGAAAGACAGGTAAATAATGACTTCTTAACAGGCTTATATAATCGTATGCGTTGCGAAGAAGATATGGCAAAGTATATTGAACAGATCAAGCATGAGGGTGGAGAAGGAGCTTTGCTCTATATGGATCTGGATGATTTTAAGCATATTAATGATGGTTTGGGACATCAGTATGGAGATGTGCTGCTAAAGGCAATATCACATAGCCTGCAACGAATTGTAGGAATAGAAAGTAGCTGTTACCGTATGGGTGGGGATGAGTTTATCATAGTGGTAACCCATACAAAGTATTGGATGCTTGGAAGTATATTAGAGCAGATATTAGAAATCTTTTCCAAACCATGGTTTTTAAAGGGAGCAGATTATTATTGTACTGCAAGTATGGGGATTGTACGTTTTCCGGCAGATGGAGATAATGTACATGAGCTGATTAAAAAGGCAGATATAGCATTATTTGAGGCAAAAAGGTCAGGAAAAAATCGATATGCATTTTACGGCGAAGATTTGGACAGTAGTTCCTTTAAACGATTGGACTTGGAAAAAAATATGCGAAATGCAACCATGAATGCTTGCCAAGAATTTGAAGTATATTATCAGCCGATTGTAGATGTTTCTAAGGAGGGGAGTCCGTGTACTGGGGCAGAGGCATTGATTCGTTGGAATTGTGAAAAACTTGGTTTTATTTCTCCGGCAGAGTTTATACCGTTAGCAGAGTATTTAGGATTGATTAATCCAATTGGGGATTATGTTCTAAAGGAAGCATGTCGCAGTTGTAAGCAGTGGAATGATATGGGACATCCAGAGTATAAAGTGAATGTGAATTTGTCCGTAGTACAATTATTGCGCAATGATGTGGCAGAACGTATTCAGAAAATAATAGAAGAAACACAGATTAATCCTAAAAATCTTACCCTTGAGGTAACAGAAAGCCTTGCCATCAATGACATGACAAGGATGCAGTCAATACTGAATAGTATCAAGGAATTGGGAGTTCGTGTGGCATTGGATGATTTTGGTACCGGATATAGCTCATTGAACCATATTCGAGAAATGCCAATTGATGTAATTAAAATTGACAAATGTTTTATAGATGATTTAGGAAAGGAACCATTTGCGGATGCCTTTATAAAAATTGTTTGTGAGCTTGCTACGATTATAGGAATGCATGTGTGTGTAGAAGGAGTAGAGAGTGAAAAGCAGTTTGAAATTTTAAAAAACATGCAGATTCAAATGATTCAAGGCTTTTATTTTGGAAAACCAATGAAAAAAGAAGAATTTGCAAAAAAATATTTATAAAAATTGCAAATTATCATTGACAATTGAAGGAACATTTGATATTATTTTTAAGTCGTCATGACAACGACATCATTTTTAGTGTGATGTTTGCGGAAGTGTCGGAACTGGCAGACGAGCAAGACTAAGGATCTTGTGATCATTGCGATCGTGTGGGTTCAAGTCCCATCTTCCGCATTTAATTTTTGAGAAAAAGCCTTGAATTTTCAAGGTTTTTTTCTTTTTTTCATATCTTAATGTGATATAATCAGTTCTACAAATCGGAATTTGTGAAGGCAAGTGAATCGAATACTACGATACAAGATACCATGGAGGAATATAAGAATGTCGAAAGATGAATATTTGATAACCGATGCGCCCCTCAAAGCGTTGACGGTTTTTGCAATGCCGATGATTCTTGGGAGTTTTTTTCAGCAAATATACAATATGGCCGACTCCATTATTGTCGGCCAGTTTGTTGGTTCTTCTGCACTTGCAGCTGTCGGTGCCTGTGCAGCATTGACCAATGTGTTCATTTGTGTGGCACTGGGAGCCGGCGTAGGAGCCGGTGTGCTTGTGAGCCGTTATTTCGGAGCCAAAGAGTATGGCAAAATGAAAACAATCGTGTCAACCTCCTTGATTAGCTTTTTGTTTCTAAGTATCTTTCTTGGTGTTTTTGGCTTTTGCTTCTCCAACTTGATGATGAGTGGATTGCAAACCCCTGCCGACATACTGGATGACGCAGTGCTGTATCTGCGGGTCTATTTCGTGGGCTTTCCGTTTCTGTTTATGTATAACATTTTTTCTACCATGTTCACCTCGATCGGCGAATCCAAAATTCCGCTGGGACTGCTGATTTTTTCGTCCATCCTGAATATTTTAATGGATCTTTGGATGGTAGCCGGGCTTGGTCTCGGTGTGTTCGGCGCAGCCATTGCGACCCTGATTGCACAGGGAATTTCAGCAGTGTTTTCGTTTTTGATCTTCTTTGCGCGGATGCGGCAATATAAAACCCCCTTTAACAGGTTTGAACGGCAGGAGTTGTATTCCATGCTTTGCATTGCGGTGCCGTCGGTTTTACAGCAGTCCACAGTGTCCATCGGTATGATGATCGTGCAGGCAGTGGTAAATCCCTTCGGCACACAGGCGCTTGCCGGGTATGCAGCAACGATGAGGGTAGAAAATGTTTTTTCGCTGATCTTTGTATCCATCGGCAATGCGGTTTCGCCGTATGTTTCCCAGAATCTTGGCGCAAAGAAAATTGATCGTATCAAAAAAGGCTACCACGCTGCACTGGTGCTGGATCTGTGCTTTGCAGCCATTGCGTTTGTGGTCATTGAAGCGCTGCACACGCAGATCTCTTCGCTGTTCTTAGGAAAAGGCGGAACGGCGTTGGCCTATCAGGTGTCCGGTGATTATATGAGGTGGATTGGTTACTTTTTCATCTTCATGGGCATCAAGATGGCAACCGATGGCGTCCTTCGCGGTCTCGGAATTATGCGTCCGTTCCTCGTTGCAAACATGGCGAACCTTGCGATTCGCCTGTCCGTTGCCTTGATCTGTGCACCGCGTTTCGGTATTGCCTTTGTCTGGCTTGCTGTACCAGCTGGTTGGCTTGCGAACTTTTTAATCTCCTATGTGGCTCTCAGGAGATCATGGCCGACTGATAAAATGGCATCAACCAGATAACTTTCAGTTTATGGAGGAAATTATATGCTGAATGTGAGAAATGCTGATATTACAGATTTTGAGCAGATTATGGGAATCTACAAATATGCGCAGGATTACATGATTCGGTCTGGAAATCCAAAACAATGGGGACATTCCTATCCGGATACAGATTTGATTAAAGCTGATATTACGCAAAACACTTGCAGAGTAATATACGACAAAAATGGTATACATGGAGTATTTACCTTGTTTGAAGGCAAGGAGCCTACTTATGAACATATTGAAAATGGTCATTGGCTGAATGATAAACCATATATTACTATTCACAGGCTTGCAGGTGATGGACAGGTGCACGGATTGTTTCAGTGTACCGTAAATTATTGTAAAAACATTTCCCAAAACCTCAGAGTGGATACTCATGCCGATAATCTAACAATGCAAAAGCTAATTGAAAAGAACGGATTTGCAAAATGTGGGACTATCTATGTCAGAGACGAATCTCCAAGAATTGCCTACCATTGGACAGCTGGCAACTTAAGTTTGGTTGATTAAAAAGTATGGAATCCAATAGCATACAAGAGTGAAAAAATGAGACAAAAGATAATCTGCATTAAGCTTAAAAAATAAATCATTAGGTATTTAATATTATGTTGTGATATAATTAGTACCATAGAGCGTAATTTGTGGAGGTATGTCATGAATAATAGAAAATTACGTATGGTATTAATTGTTACAATTTTGATTTGTGTTTTTAGTGGTGGAGTTTATTTTTTTAAACATAATAAGAGTTATAAAAATCAAGCAATTGAACGTGGTGATGTTATTTATTTGAATGGAGTACCTTATTGTACAACATCAGAATTAGATAAATATACAGTAACAAATATAAAAATATGCACAACAGATGTTGGAAGAAAATTGTATGAAATTGAAGAATATCCGGATTATGAATATATTGCTGGATATTTATCGTGGGACGGAAACATTTACAAAAAAGAATTAACGGATAAATAAAAAATAGTGAGCTAATAAAATTGATAATTTATTAGCTCAAAGATTACTTAAATATAGGGAGGACATAAGTATGTTATATCACAACACATAGTGCAACTGATGTTGAAACAGCAAAGAAAACATGTAGTGAAACATTAAAAAGTTTAAATGATAAACCTTATCAGGCAATTAAGAAAAGTGGTTACTTCTGGTTAGAGCGAGACCAAAATAGAAGTGTTGAAGAAACGGTTGAACTTGTTGCCAAACATTTTGGTTTGAGGTAATAGTATAAAGTAAATAATTGATTCAGAGAGCAGAAGGTTCATTTAGTAAATCTTCTGCTCATTTTAAGTAATAATTTATAAGTTTATTGGATAGATTAAAAGTATGGTGAAAAAAATAGTATATGTTAGATAATAAAGGTCTGCTAAGGAGGCGTAACCTCGCGGAGCTGAAATTAATCATCATTTCCTTGTTTAATTATTTTGATGAATTTATCTATTGTTGTATTTAGTGTTTTATCCTTATGAATAAAGATTTGAGAGTAAATTGGAAAAGTCTTTCCACACCAATTAAGTCTTTTGAGTGTTCCGGATTTCATTTCTTTTTCCGCAGTAATATCCGGTATAAAGGCAATTCCCAAATTATCTATTGCAAATTGCTTAAGGATTTCCTTGTGACTTGTTCCTAGGATAATATTAGATACTACATTTTTTTCATGTAATGCATCTAAAAGCATTTTTCGAAAATTACAGTTTTTATCTGTTAAGAGTAGCGGCATATTGGCCAAATCTTTTTCTGTCACTTGTTCTCTGTTTGCAAGGGGATGATTCGGACTTACATAAAAACCAAGACTTTCCTCTTTTATATATATCTTTTTTAATTCCGGCGCATCTATGGATGGATTTAGCGTATAGACCAGATCCAAATTCCCATTTTTTAGTAATGATGGAAATGTGTCATGGGAGATGAATTGCAGTTGTATTTCTACCTGTGGGTATTGTTTTTGAAATGCTGACAGAACTGATGGTAATTTCTGATAACATAATGATTCGGATACTCCTACACATAGTGTTCCACAAGGTTCATTACAGGAAGGAATGTTAAGCAATATTTCCCGTTCAAGCTGTAACATTTTCTGAGCATATTCCAACAAATGCTCTCCTTCCTGTGTGAGCAACAGTGTTTTTCCAAGTCTTTCAAAAAGCAGACAGTTCAGTTCTGTTTCTAGTTGTTTTATTTGGGTTGTAATGGTTGACTGTGCATAGCCGAGTTGATCAGCCGCAGAAGTAAAACTTCCAGTTTCTACGATAGTAATAAAGCTTGAAAGTTGTGTAAGTGTCATAGTATACCTCCTATCAAAATAATTGAATATTTATATAAAATATTTCAATTTTACTAATGAACGGAACAAGGTTATCATACTAAAAAAGGAGGAGGAATGCAAGATGGATACAGATGAAATTAGTATTGAAGCGTTAAATCTTAGAAAAACATTTAAAATCAGAAAACGAGATGGAGGATTTACTTTCATAAAGAGATATTCTCAGATTGAGGCGGTAAGAGATATATCTTTTTCTATACAGAAGGGAGATATCGTTGGTTTTATAGGTCCAAATGGTGCAGGTAAATCCACTACGGTGAAGATGCTTACCGGAATTCTTATGCCAGATGATGGGAGTATACGAATTAATGGTATGGATTACCGGAAGAACCGTCGGGATATCATGAAGAAAATTGGAGTGGTATTTGGACAGAGAAGCGTATTGTGTTGGGATATTCCGGTTATAGAATCATTTCGGTTATTCAAGGATATGTATTGTATTTCAAATGAAATGTATAATAAAAATATGAATATGTTTTCTGATATTCTGAATTTGAAAGAATATATGCATCAACCGCCAAGGCTGCTTAGTCTTGGGCAGCGAATGAAAGCTGACCTTGCAGCAGCATTATTATATAATCCAGAAATTCTGTTTTTAGATGAGCCCACCATTGGAATTGATATTCTGGCAAAGGAAAGAATCCGGGATTTTATCAAACAGATTAATCAAGAATGTCATACAACAGTGGTTTTAACAACACATGATGTATCAGATATTGAAGTTTTATGTCATAAAATGCTTGTCATAGACCATGGAAATCTGATTTATGATGGGACGCTAAGTGAGATGAAGGAAAATTATGCGACACAGTGCAGTGATTCTTTGAATAAAGAAGATGTTGAACTTGAGCATATCATTAAACAGATTTACAAGGGGAGTTTTTTATGAAGAAATATGTGGATTATATGAAAATAGGTATGAAAGAACATCTTGTATATTCTGGTGCGGTCTGGGCCAGGTTATTTTCAAAGATCATATATCTGTATCTTCAGTTCTGTATATGGTCTGCGCTATTTACTTCCGGTTGTATAAAGAACCCTGCCTTAGACAAGACAAATATACTTCGATATATCGTAATAGCTACTATTGTTTCGACAATCATTGAATGCAATGTTATTGAAAAAATCAATGAACAGATACAGTCAGGAAATATTGCAACAGAATTAATCCGCCCTATCGGATTTAAAAGAATGCTGCTTTCGAGACACCTGGGAGATACCGTCATTAAGATTTTATGTTATACAATCCCTCTTATGATACTTGCGAAAGTCAGTACAGAGATGCAATTAGTGTGTACTTACCAGCTTGGATTTGGAATACTTTCTATCTTACTTGCGTATAGTATTCAGTTTCTTTATTCGCTTATAATCGGGCTTCTTGCCTTCTGGTTTATTGTAACATGGCCTATAAATATGTTTTTGGGAGCAATATATAAACTGTTGTCTGGTGTGTGGATTCCTGTCACAATGTTTCCGGAAATGTTATATAAAGTAAATTTATTTCTTCCATTCCGGGCCATATATGCAATACCGGTTTCGATTTTAGCAAACGGAATGAAAATAAATGTAATCTGGCAGTCTATTGGCATTCAGATAATCTGGCTGGTTATATTGTATATTTTAATGCAGTGTATATGGCATGTGGGTAGGCGTAAGCTAGTTGTTCAGGGAGGCTGACTATGAAATATATAAAACTATATCTTCGATTTGTAATTGTATACATGAAAGGCAAATTGGAATATCATTTTGCGCTTTTGCTGGAATTAATTGCGAATACAATATTGATTGGAATCTTTTTTGCAGGTTTCTGGGTTATATTTTATAATTTTGAGAGCATTGCAGGATGGAGTAAATATGAAGTACTTTTTATGTTTACTACAAGTTGGCTTGCTTATTCATTTAGCTGTTTTTTCTTTTGGAGTCCGATGCGGGATATTGGAGAGTTAGTTCGTACAGGTAAATTTGATTTGTACCTTACGAGACCAATTAGTCCATTTGTATACCTGGTGCTTCAGCAGTTTCAATATACGTTTCTCCCACGGTTGTTCTTTTCTGTTGCCTTTTGGATATACAGCATGAAAAAACTACAAATTGATTGGACGTGGGAACGAGTTGCTTTCTATTTTGTTAGCATCATTGCAGCATTTGTTATTTTTTCATCTATCACAGTCATAACCGGAACTATCAGTTTTTGGACAATAAAAAGTGAGGAGATTGTGTCATTGTTGACAGATAATAATTATGGACTTAAAAATTTCTGCGATTATCCAATACAGATATATGGAAAGGGAATGCAGGTATTACTTACATTTGTTGTTCCGTATGCATTTACAGGGTACTATCCTGTAGCTATGTTACTTGGAAAGAATGTTCCAAATTCCTATGTGGGGAATTTATCCCCAGTGATTGCAATGGTTATCGGAGTTATTTCTTACTGCTTGTGGCACATAGGGCTGAAGCGATATAACAGTACTGGAGCATAGCTTGAGTTTCCGTACTTTTATCCACAACCCCTATTTTTTCTGGGCTAGTAGTAAACAACTTTAAGAAAATGCCCAAAATATAAGGAACTTACTCTTTTGTTATGGTAAAATTAAGGTGTCTAATCA
>JAAYPT010000100.1 GCA_012519695.1 Clostridiales bacterium
TTACCAACAGATGCAGAAAAGCTGGATAGCTCACAGCAAGAGGCAATTATAGCAATCGACGAGATGCTTACGGCAGTTGAAAAGAAGTATAATACGTCATTTTCATACGCAGGCTATGTTGCTACAGGACCATTGGAACATGAGCATTTAATAGCTTATCCATCAGATGGAAGTCCACGAAGAGATAGTTTTGAAGTAAGAAGAACGGATAATGGATATGAAGATGATTACATGAATGTGGCAATAAGAGAGAACTTTTCCTCATATTTGACGGAGCTTGCAAGGCAGGTATTTAAAACAGAAGCGGTGAAAGCATTTGCGGAAGTTACAAGAACAACGTTAGTTGAAGTTCCGAGTGAAGAAAAAATGTATAATGGTGCAGTGGGAAGCAAAAATTATATATATATTGATAGTGCATCTATCAATCAGCAAGATTTTCAATCTTATGTTGATGAGTTGGAAAAGATGTTTTATCAGAATGAATTGTATGGCATTAGTGAGATTATACTTTTGAAAAATGATGAAATAGAGAACTTGGATGAATATAATTATTCATATTATGATATTTCGGATAGTTATATAGAATGGAAAGAAATAAGTGTTCAAAGAGAATAGGGTGAAAAAGGATAATGGAATTAAGTGAAAATGAATTATGTATGATAGAACAATTATGTTATTTAAATAGAGATGTTGCAGAAACCATTGAAATTGACGGATTTAGTGGAATTAGAATGGAAAATGATGAAAATTCTAGAACTATAAAGGATATACTTGAAGTATTTAATGACACAGCCTTAGCCAAACTTGAAGCCCTAGGAGATAAAGAAGTGGGAGGTTCTTGTATAAGCGGTAAAGAATGGGCAGATATTATCAGATATATAAAAGCAGATGAGAATTTAAAAAATTTAGTCCTGACAGATACTATGGAAAATTCTAAGGGGACAACCTTAGCATTATGTTTTGCAGAGTCGGTGGATTCGAAAGAAGCTATAGTAGCATTTAAAGGTACTTCCGGCGGTGAAGAATGGATTGACAATGTAGAAGGATTGAATGTAAGTGACACAAGATGTCAAAGGGAGGCATTAGATTTTATTGAAAGTCTTAAGTATGAAAATGTGACAACGATAGGACATTCCAAAGGTGGAAATAAGGCTATGTATGTGGCAATTACATCAGATAAAGTAACTCGGTGCGTTGCATTTGATGCACAAGGATTTTCACAGAAATTTTTGGACAAATATTGGGCTGAAATACAGACAAGAGGGAAAAATATTTCCAACTATTCCTTGGAAGGAGATTATGTACATGCGTTAATGTTTCAAATTCCTAATGCGATGCAGTTTTATTGTATTGGGTATGGCGTACAAAATGTAAAACAGTTACATAGTCCAAACTCATTCTTTTTACAAGATAATGGTGGAAATCTGTGGTTAGATGAAAGTGGAAACATTATTATACAAATAGGTAAAGAGGATGCATCCATTGGTATGTTACATGATTTTACTGCTTTTATAATAAATAATGCAGATGAAAAAGATAAGATGCAAATCATTAAATATATGTCGAATCTGCTAGCGTTGACATTTGGCGGTGATGATGTTAAAACGCAGGACATCATTGATTGTGCATTATCAGACTCGGATTCTTTGGCACTTATCATTGCATATTTGATAAAATACATGGATGTGTATGATTTGGGAACGGACGATATTGAAAAATTATTGGATACGCTCGGACTAAATTCTTTGAATGAACTAATTACAGTAAAGAAGTTTGAAGGTTCTAGATATGGAATTAATATATATCTGAATTTAGTAAATATAATAAATTTAGCCAAAAGTCAGTTTACAGATGGTGATGATGATTTGATTATAAAGAATATACTACCAATACTGAAGGGAATGTTTTTTGAAGATATAGATATTGATATTAAGGAATTTTGGGAAAAAATCAATAGTAAAGTTAAAACAATAGATGCATCTAATGGAGTAGAACCAGCGGAACTAAGAACAGGTGCAATTCGTGATTTCTCTTCGAGTGTGTATGAGGGACTAATGAGTGTTATTACTAAAATAGAAAATGCATCATTTACTTCAGTAGAAACATGGACAAACTATGCAACAGAGGAGTGGTATGAAACATTGATGGTATCTGCGGCAGTAAAGGGAATTATGTCTTATTTTGATAAATTGTCAGAGACAAATTTAGAGTGTAAAAGCAAGATAGATATGATATTTGAAAATGTTCAGCAGATTGATACAACTTATGCGGGAAACATCAGCACAAGTAATACTAATTTGCAAACTATAAAAAGCAATTTGCTTAACGTATAACAAAGATATTAAAAATAGATTATATTTTCATATAAAATATAACAATACTCAATGATAAAAAATGAGTACATACAGAAATACTTACATAAATTAGAGTTTTGAAGGAACATGCAAGTATGTATAAAATGGGAATATAAGGTAAATATTTACTTTATAGAATATAAATAATCATATAAAATGAGATGGAGGAGAAATATGAAAAAAAGATTATTTGCATTAGCAACAGCAGTAGTAATGACACTATCAATTGGAATGCCAACAATGGCAGCACCAAGTCCAACAGCCACAGATTCAGTATCTGGAAAATTTGCAGAATCAGCAACAGCAGTAATTAATGGTGAAACTGTAGATTTGGAATTTGATTGGGGGTTAAATACCAAAACATTAACACCAGAGCAGAAAGCACAAATTGAATATTATATGCCAAGTTCAGTGCCAGAAGAATGGGAACCAATTCCAGGTGAGGATAGTGCGGCACGAAGAGAAAGGGTATTAAAAAAGGATGCGGAAAGATCTTGTGAATTATTTGAAAAGGTGATGGGATATAGAACAGAAGATATTGGAAGAAAAGATTTCTTTGGCTTATCCTTGCCAGCAGGCTATACGATGCCAGCGGAAGGCGTAGAAGTTACAATTAATGCATCATATGCGGGAAAAGGTGATTACACCTATTATATTTTCCACTGTAAAGCAGATGGAACATGGGAGTATATTCCAACAACAGAAGGAAATGGAACACTTAGTGGAAGATTTACATCATTTTCACCAGTATTTATCATGAGAGTGCCAAAAACAAATACATTGGCACCATCAGGAAATAACGAAGCACCGTCAA